>JAFKGL010000013.1 GCA_017307065.1 Candidatus Paracaedimonas acanthamoebae | reverse complement strand
AGACTAGACTAAATTGGATGTTTGACAGCGTGAATAAATGACCATAAAGGCCTTCAACTGGCAACTGGCAACTGGCAACTGGCAACTGGCAACTGGCAACTGGCAACTGGCAACTGGCAACTGGCAACTGGCAACTGGCAACTGGCAACTGAGTAAATTCGAACCAATAAAAAAAAGATTTAAAAAGAAATTTTTAATCAGCTGTGTTTGCAAGATTATTTAGAGAGTAAGATTCTCGATTTTAAAGGATAAGTTTACGTTTTAAACGTAATTAGAGAATCATAAAAAATGATGTGACGAGAAATGAATTGAAATTGATTTATCGTGGACAAGTCTGAAAGCCATGAAAGAGTTACTAGTAAGGTGTCTCAATTTAAATATGTGGGGGATATCATTTTCTGGAGTGTTTTTTCTGTTAATTACTTCTCTTTCTTAAAAAGAATTGGTTTGTCCTTCTATCCCACAATATCTTCTCTTTTATGAAAAGAAAAACACCTCTTATTCTCAAAAATTGCTTTTTTTAAAAAAATCTTGTAAAATAGGCAAGAATAAGCTTTAGGAGATAAAATTGAAAACCTTATCCATTCACTCCTTAGTCTTCTTAATCTCAACAGTATATATCCCCTCAACCTATGCTTCAGATGCAAATCTTCAAGAGATCTCTAATACCACTAAACAATCCTCTCCCAAGACAGAAACTGAAACGCTTCTCGCCCTCGAACATATTCGAAAAAATATCATTAATCCTGAGATCTCTCTTGTTGAAAGAGCACAGCTTTATAACCCAACGACTATTCTTGAACAACTGACAGAAGAACTCAAGCCCCCATATCAAGCTCCATTGCAGAAAGGAAAAAAACTGCTAGCCTCCCAAAAAGACGCCCTTAAAAATGAATTTTATGCTTCTCGCCTCCAAATAGCAATGTGGTGTTTTAGTTTTAATTATTTCATGACAAGAAATATGATTATCCAAGGAGGAAAAGAGTTCTTTGAAGCTTTATTAAACGCGACCAAATCAGCATCCCCTCCTTTATCTCAGAATATAGGAAAATCTAAAAAAACATCTACAAAATCGACACTTCCAAAAAATCCTTCTCCACAACAGACTTCTCTATTCTCAAATGTCCCCGGTACCAACAAGGATCAACGAAAAAAAATTCTTGAACCTCTTTATGAATATCTCTCAAAAGTTCATGAATTCATATTTCTGGAAAATGACTTCCCCATTTTACTAGAAGAATCCCAACAGACCTTTAAAATCTTCTTACCCACTTTTTTTAAGGATCACTATGAAACTATTCAAACAGAATTTAATCTCTTAAAAACTCAAATTATAGAAATAACTAAATATCACCCTCCATCTCTTCCTATTTTTTCTCACGACAATTTGTATGGTGCCCTTAGTTCAAATGCTACTTTCTTTGATCTAGCATTAAAATTACGTTTTTACGATGCTTTAAGCTTATGCAACCAATATGCTGACTTTTTAGAGCAGGCCCAAAAGCTAGAAGAAGCCAAAGAATGGTACCAAAAAGCTACGGAAAAGGGTTCTGCACCGGCTATGAGCGATTTAGGATGGCTATTAGAGAAAGAAGGTAATTTTAAAGAAGCCAAAGAATGGTACCAAAAAGCTGCAGAAAAGGGTTCTGCACCGGCTATGAAATATTTGGCATTGCTATTAGCGAAAGAAGGTAAATCTAAAGAAGCCAAAGAATGGTACCAAAAAGCTGCAGAAAAGGGTTCTGCACAAGCTATGAACAATTTAGGATGGCTATTAGAGAAAGAAGGTAAATCTAAAGAAGCCAAAGAATGGTACCAAAAAGCCATTAAAAACAACCATACCCATGCTATGGGAAATTTGGGAGTTTTGTTAGAGAAAGAAGGTAAATCTAAAGAAGCCAAAGAATTATATCAAAAAATGGCTGGGCAAGGAATAGTAAAAGCTATGAACAATTTGGGAGTTTTGTTAGAGAAAGAAGGTAAATCTAAAGAAGCCAAAGAATGGTACCAAAAAGCCATCAATAAAAGGCATGCCTCGTCTATCAGTAATTTAGGAGGACTCTTACTGACAGAAGGACATTTAGAAGAAGCAGGATCACTTTTGCGACAAGCACTCGAAACTCATCCATATAATTTATTGATAATGTTTAACCTTAGTAGATTAGAACATGTGAAAGGAAATTTAAATGAAGCCAAAGAATGGCTCCAAAAAGTTCTTACTAACGAAAGATTTCCTCCAGCTCTTTATTCTCTTGCTAATTTAGAATGGGAAACAAGAAATTTAGAGGAAGCTGAAGAATTAGCAACAAAAGCTCTTGATAAAGGGGAAGTCCAAGGTTTTCTTCTGCTTGCCGCAATTCATGAAGAGAAAAAAAACCTCGAACAAGCAAAAAACTTTTATCAAAAAGCCATTGCTTCAAACGTTGAAGATGCTGAAGCATTCTACATTGCATTCCTTGAAAAAATTGGAGAATTAGAACAAGCTCGAAAAGTAGAAGACCATTACCTCGAAATGCTTCTTCCAGAAGAGATCATACCAGAGGAAAAGACTGTTGAAGCTCTCGCTCCTCAACCTAATATTCCTCAACCAAATCTGTCTCCTTCTGTCCAAGAACAACTCTATCAACCTTTACCAACTCCCGTTGAATCTTTCAAAGCGCCAACGCCTGCTAAGAAATACTTGAAGTATTTAGAACGTGCTGAAAAACAACGCAAAGAAGCCTTGAAGAAACCTCTGACAACTCAGGAAAGCGACTCTCAATCTCAGAAAACATATAAGGATGTGCTCACCGAAATACACCCTGATATTGAGATGAATACACTCACTGACTTTGAAAAGATCATGATTCAAAAATGTCTTACCTCTTTAGCCAATGGAGAACATAAAAGATCCCGTTATGAACCGTTGACAGGATACGACAACCTACACTCTATGCGCTTAACTCATGAGGACCGTCTTGTCTTTCGTATTCTTGAAGGCTCAATACATCAAGGAGTGACTAAGATTCAGATCATGTCAATCAAAGGACATTATGAAAAGGATAGTCATAAAGCATTTAAAAATTTAGTTACATCTGAAGTTTCATTCATACCATGGTCGTGGATAGAGTAAGACGTTAAGAAAAATAAGAATGATCAGGCAACTTAACTTCTTTTAACAAAGGTTGTCTGAGACTTCTTTTCTTTAAAGAATTTTCTTTGTTCTCTTGAGATGCTATTCTTTTACCCATCCTCTTGAGACAGACAAGTCGAGAAGTAGCAGAATGAAATGACGCGAATCGAGCGAAAGAAATTAATCTTCCTTATTTTTTTTCTCTAATAGATTTAAAAGAGCATTATAGGTTTCAATGTCAGGCTGTTTCGTAATATGTGACGGCGTAAAATGCATTTGAAAGGCATATAAAACGGCTTGAAGATGCTTCTCTTCCAAACCATCAATACCATACCCATACTGTTTTAATAATTTGAGGGTCATTTCGAGGGAATTATTTGAGGTTAAAGCTCCTTCAAAAGACGGCATTAACCCGATGCCTTGGGAGGCTAACCATTTCCAATCAAAAAGCTCACCCGGATCAACTTTACGTGTGGGGGCAATATCTGAATGCCCCAAAATATTCCAGGGTTTAATTTTATACCGATCAATTATCTGAAGAGACAGAGAAGCTAAAGATTCCATCTGCGCTTTAGGAAAAGGCCTATAATGAGGGCCATGCCCCGGATTAACCAGTTCAATCCCTATCGACCAACTATTGATATCGTCGCGCCCTTCCCAAGAGCTTTTTCCCGCGTGCCATGCTCTTTTTCCTTCATCGACAAGCTGATAAACATCCCCTTTTTCATCAATTAAATAATGAGCACTTACAGGATTAACAGACTTATCATCACATAAAATCTTTAATGAAGTTGCCAAATCGCAAGCCGTATAATGATAAATAAGATACTCTATAGAAGCCTGAGCAGATCGAACATTATAATTTAATGAACAAAAATTTTTATACATCTCGAATAGCTTCAATCCCGGAAATAAGTGTCAAAGCTTCCTTAAGTTGAGGCGTAATTGCGTACCTTTTATCTAATGTTAAGTGAACTTCTCGATCAAGAGGTTTCAAAATAATTTGAATAGCTCCACTTCCTTGATCACACTTAGACAAAAGCATCTTGAATTTATCCAGTGCTACCGCATTTTGGAGATAAACTTGGAGCGTTTTAGGATAACGTTCAAGGACTTTATCTAACTCTTCTAAGGCTGTGACGGTAAGTCTGAGATTCTCTTCTTCAATGCGGCTTGTCAGTTTCATAAAAAAAGTTTTACCCACATCTAGCTTTTCTCGAACGGCAAGATAAACTTCTGAAAAAACAGTCACTTCATACACGCCTGTGGCATCTGAAAACGTAATAAAAGCGTATTTATTACCATTTTTACTGATGCGCTCTTTTTTGCTAATCAAAACACCTGCTGCACTGAAAGAAGCTCCATCTTGTCGCTGAGTATAATCATGAAAATCCGATGACGTAATCAAATATAAGCGCTGAAGACTATCTCCGTAGACATCAAGAGGGTGAGCAGAAAGGTAAAAACCAATCGTATTAAACTCATATTGCAAACTTTCTAAGCGCGTCCACCGATCAGTTTCTTGAAATTTTACGGTTGAAGCTGTGACAGGTTTTTCATGCCCAAATAAACTTCCTTGAGTGCTATTTTGAGCAGCCTGTGCTTCTCCTACATATCGAAGAATAATATCAACATTCGCCATCAATTGAGCACGATTAGGGTCTAAAGAATCAAAAACCCCCGCGGGAATAAGCCCTTCTAGTAAGCGCTTATTTACAACTTTTGAACTAAGCCTTCTTGCGAAATCAATGATATCTTTAAAAGGTCCCGCCCGCTCACGTTCATTAACGAGTTCTTGCATCGCGGCCTCGCCAACGCTTTTGATTGCAGCTAAGGCGTATCTAACAGCTTCTTGGCCTTCATAATCTTTTTCGACTGAAAACCATGGCATAGACGTATTAATATCTGGAGGCAATAAAGCCACCTTCATCCTTTTGAGCTCTTGCCTATAAAAGCTTAATTTATCAGTGTTATTAATATCGTATGTCATTGTCGCAGCCATAAACTGAACTGGATAATTTGCTTTCAGAAAGGCTGTTTGATACGAAATTAAAGCATACGGAGCCGAGTGCGACTTATTGAATCCATACCCCGCGAATTTCGCCATTAAATCAAAAATTCTTGAGGCTGTTGCTCCATCAACCCCTTTTTGTTGTGCGCCACTTAAAAATATTTGTCGTTGCGCATCCATTTCACTTTTAATTTTTTTACCCATGGCACGTCTTAAAAGATCTGCCCCCCCCAGAGTATAGCCCCCCATAACCTGAGCAATTTTAATGACTTGCTCTTGGTAAACCATGACCCCATAAGTCACACGCAAAATATCATCCAACATGGGATGAAGAGTATCGACGGTTTCTTCTCCATGCTTGCAAGCTAAATAACGTGGAATGTCATCCATAGGGCCTGGACGATAGAGAGCATTCAAATCAATGATTTCTTCAAATCGGCTCGGTTGCAAACGTCGCAACACATCTCGCATTCCAGATCCTTCAAGCTGGAAGATACCAACTGTCTCAACACGTCTTAGCATTTCGAAAGTTTTTGAATCATCTATAGGAATTTGTGAAATATCGAGCTCTTCCCCACGGGCTTTAACCATATCAATTGTTTTTTGAATGATCGTTAAAGTTTTTAAGCCCAAAAAATCGAACTTGACCAAGCCAACACTTTCAACATCTTTCAAATTAAATTGTGTTGCTGGAATTGTGCTTTTACCGTCGTAATAAAGAGGAACTAATTCATCTAAAGACCGATCTCCAATCACAATACCAGCCGCATGAGTTGAAGCGTGCCTATTTAAGCCTTCAAGCTTCATTCCGATATCTAAAAGCCGGGCAACGACTTCTTCTTGGGCTGCCATTCCCTGCAGTTGAGGATCTTGTGCAACCGCTTCTTTCAGCGTAATTGGACTCGTTGGATTATTAGGAATCAATTTACAGATACGATCGACTTGGCCATAAGGCATACCAAGGACACGCCCAACGTCTCTTAAAACCGCACGCGCTTGCAATTTACCAAAGGTGATAATTTGGGCGACTCGATCATTGCCGTAACGTTCACAAACGTATCGAATAACCTCATCTCGCCGATCCTGACAAAAATCAATATCGAAGTCAGGCATTGAAATACGCTCAGGGTTTAAAAATCGCTCAAAAATTAAGCCAAAGCGAATAGGGTCAATCCCCGTAATTGTTAACACCCACGCCACAAGAGATCCTGCTCCTGAACCTCGCCCAGGCCCCACGGGAATTCCCTGAGAATTTGCCCATTGAATGAAATCAGCAACAATTAAATAATAACCTGCATAACCCATCCCAATCACAATTTCGAGTTCTTGTTCTAAGCGCTCAAAATATTTCTGACGTATCGCTTCTGCTTCTTGGGGTGAGATATCTTCCTTTGAAAAAATTTCCTTTAAACGATTCTCTAGCCCTATCTTAGCCTGCAGTCGTAATTCTTCTGGCTCAGGTTTTTCAGAGGGAAATGGTGGTAGCATTGGCTTTTGAGCTTCCACCATAAATCCACAACGTTGCGCAATTCGCACAGTATTTTCGAGTGCCTCAGGAAGGTTTGAAAATAAGGCTTTCATTTCTTCTGGTGATTTAAGACGGTGATTTAAAGTAAGACGAGGACGACTGGCTTCACTTACATACCGCCCCGAAGCAATACACATTAAAGCATCATGGGCTTCATACATATCTTCATTTACGAAAAATGCTTCATTCGTCGCAACCAAAGGTATCCCTGCTTCAAATACAATCTCAAGCAAAAGAGCTTCAACCTCCTCTTCTTCAGAAAGGCCTTGTCTTGTAATTTCCACATAAAAGTGATCAGGAAAAATTTCACTTAACTTCAAGAGAAGATTTTTGGCAGCAGCTTTTTGACTTTTTAAGAGAAGCTGATTGACTCCTCCCTTCATGCCTCCAGATAAAACTATTAATCCCTCACTATATGATTCAAGCATATTGAAAGGGATATAGGGTCTTGAACCCGTTTTATGATGAAGATATGAATAAGAAACTAGCTTTAGAAGATTCTTATACCCCTTTTCATTTTGAGCATAAAATAAAAGTGTATCTAAAACAGGCTCTATCCCAGGAAGCCGTGTTTCCTGAGACCGAGGATCTTGAGTATCAAGATCAACTAATAGCTGGCAACCGATAATTGGCTGAATGCCTGCGCTTGCAGCCATTTTTGAAAATTCCACAACTCCAAACAAATTTCCTGTATCTGTCAAGGCAACAGCCGGTAATTTTAATTCTTGGCATTTTTGGATAAGCTCAGGAAACTTTATAGCCCCTTCTGCAAGAGAATAAGTCGAGTGATTACGCAAAGGAATATAACTAAAACTCATCATCTGCCAAAATTTATGGTTTGCCTGTCTTGCTTATATCTCAAGAAAGATAGAATCAGCAATCAAGAATAGCTAATTAACTTAAATTAACTGAAGTCAATTCAGAAGGCCTATTTTCTTAGCTGATTTATGAACATCTTTCTGAATTTTTTCAAAAGCTTTCATTTCAATTTGACGAACACGTTCACGAGATATTTGATAAACGATAGAAAGTTCTTCGAGCGTTTTAGGAGGCTCTTCAAGTCGACGCGCTTTGAAAACATCAAATTCTCTTTTTTCGAGTGTGTGAAAAGCTTCTTTGAGGAGTGTGTGTCGCTTTTCAAATTCTTGTTGATGGGCAAAACTCTCTTCTTGATTCTCAGTTTCATCTAAAAGCCAATCTTGCCATTCCCCTCCCGTTTCTACATTTAAAACTGCATTCAGGGAAAATTCTTGACCTTGCATTCGTTGCTCCATCATGGTGACATCTTCGCGAGGAACATTTAATTTTTGAGAAATTTCCTCTATCATTTTATCAGATAGACTACCACCTTGATTTTCTTCTCTTTCTTCTCTCATTAATTTGCTCTTAAGAGCCCTTAATCCAAAGAAAAGCTTTTTCTGACTTGCCGTTGTCCCTATTTTTACAAGAGACCAAGATTTAAGAATATACTCTTTGATCGTCGCATCAATCCACCACATGGCGTAAGTTGAAAATCGAAAACCTTTATCCGGTTCAAAACGCTTTAAAGCTTGCATCATGCCAATACTTCCCTCTGCAAGCAAATCATGCACAGGGAGCCCATACCCACGATAACCAGAAGCTATCTTTGCCACTAAGCGCAAATGGCTCTGCAATAAAGCGTGAGCAGATTCTTCATGCTGCTCTTCATGCCAACGTTTTGCGAGCTTAAATTCTTCAGTAGACTCTAGAATAGGAAATTTTTTAGCTAATGATACAAAATGAGAAAGACTATTCTCATCACTTAAATTAGGGATTAAATTCTTGAAATCTTGAACATCTTGAGATTCTTTTTGGCTTGATAAAGACACATGTACCTCATTTTTTATAAAATTAGGATAATGTGTTTATATAAAAAAACAACAGAAGAATTTTTTCTATCTTGTTAAGAGTATTATATTATTTAGCTCCCATTCGAAACTTTAAACCAGCTTGAGCTCAATTATAAGATTCAACATTCTGCTTTAAAAGAGTCATCGCCTCTTTAAAATCCTCCGGCAATTCACATTCAAATGTCATTTCTTGCTGTGTTATTGGATGAATAAACGTTAAGCAATAAGCATGAAGAAGAGGCCGCGTATTTTGTTCTGTGAGTTCTTTCATCGCTTGAACAATACGAGCATATCCTTTAGGAATTCTGCCATAAAGAGGATCGCCAATAATTCCATGTCCTTGAGCTGCTAAATGCACCCGAATCTGATGAGTCCGCCCTGTCTCTAATTGACACTCTACTAAACTTGCGAATCTCCCAAAGATCTCTTTAGTTTCGTAGTATGTTCTTGCTTCTTTTCCTCCATTCTTTAAGAGGGCCATCTTTTGACGATTGCGAGGACTTCGACCAATATTTCCATCAATGAGACCTTGAAAAGGGCTAAGAGCTCCCCACGCAAGGGCTAAATATTGTCTTTTTAGAGTTCTTTGTGCGAATTGGGTCACAAGTCCTTGATGAGCTTTATCATGCTTAGCCGCCACGAGAAGCCCGCTTGTTCCTTTATCCAGCCGATGAACAATCCCTGGCCTCTTAACACCAGAAATACCTGAAAGAGATCCTTCACAATGAGCTAAAAGAGCATTCACGAGTGTTTGATCATAATTACCAGGGGCAGGATGAACAACCATGCCAGCAGGCTTATTAATAACAATCACATCTTGATCTTCATAAACCACATCAAGGGGGATAGATTGAGGCTTTGGAATAGCATCGATTAAAGGTTCAATTGTAATGGAAATTTCATTATTTTCTTTTACTTTAGCAGAAGGAAGATAAAGTTTTTCATTAACAAGTATTTTATGTTGTTCAATAAGGCACTTAATTCGCGTGCGACTGAGATCTGGATATTTTTGAGCCAGTACACGATCTAAGCGTAAACCAGCATCTTCCAACTCAACAATATATTTACGGACCTCGGTCATGATTTTCTCATAGACTCCATGCTTGGTTCAGAGTATCAATATTCTCTAATAATTAATCATAGCTTCGAAGAATGAATGAACTTTCGTATTAACCCACGTATTCTTGCGGCACTTTTATGTTTTATATTAGCTATGGCAATAGCTGTGCATGATTTCTGGTTTCATCGTCAAGAGAAACTTGAAAATTATACGCCTGTTGAACCAGCTCCTCTCCTCTCTGCTGAAGAAAAAGTTATTCCCGATGAAGACAAAGGCCCCCAAGAGAAAACTCTTTTTATTCATAAAGGAGATACTTTAACATCTGTCTTAGTTACCTCTGGTATTGAGAGAGGTCAAGCACATGAAATCGCCGAACTTCTAAGAAAAGCTTTTAATCCTAAAGACCTTCGTCCCGATCATGAAATTCATATAACTTTCATTCCTATTCCTGAAAAACAAGGGGCTTATGATTTGCAATCCCTTTATTTCCGTCCATCGATTAGCGAAGAAATTTGGATAACGCGAACTGATAATGGTCCTTTTATCATTGAAAAACTGCCCGTGAAGCTTGATCACGTTGTAAAAGAAGTAACCGGAAAGATCCATGACAGTTTTTATATGGATGCAGGGAAACAAGGCGTTCCAAAAAGAATACTCCATGAGTTCATTAAAGCATTTAGTTATGATGTTGACTTTCAAAGAAGCTTTCATGTTGATGACGAATATGCTTTGGTGTTCGACCTTTATGCAGATCCTAATACACAACGCGAAGAAGCCGGAGATCTTCTGTATGCAATGTTAACTTTGCAAGGTAAAAAGCTTTCTATTTATCGTTTTAAAACTAAAAGTGGTGATTATGCTTATTTTAATGCAAAAGGTGAAAGTGTCCGCAAAGGACTCTTACGAACCCCTATTGATGGGGCTCGTATTTCCTCAGGATACGGAAGTCGTAAACACCCTATTTTAGGATATACTAAACAGCATAAGGGAGTCGACTTTGCAGCTCCTATCGGAACACCTATTATGGCTTCAGGTGACGGTGTTATTGAAAAAGCAGGTCCCTGGGCAAGTTATGGAAATTATATTCGTATCCGACATAATAGCGAATTCTCAACTGCTTATGCACATTTAAGTCGGTTTGCAAATGGGATCCGTGCAGGGAAACGTGTTAAACAAGCTCAAATCATTGGGTATGTTGGAATGACAGGACGCACAACAGGCCCACATCTGCATTATGAGCTTTTACGGCATAACGTCCAAATTAACCCTTCAAGCATTAAAATGTTACCAGCGGGCAAATTAACTGGACAAGAACTAAACAAATTTATAGTACATAAAGAGGAAGTTGATAAAAAATACCAATCTCTCTACGAAAAAAGAGCTACACTAGAGAAAAAAGTTTCTGCTCCCGAAATCACGCCTGCGCCCTCGCCTCAGTCGTAAATTTGGTAAGAAATTCCTTAATAAAAAATTAATCTTTATTAAGCACAGCCTTATAGTAATCTTCTTTGATTATCCAAAAATATTGAAACTTATGCACAAGCCTTACTACGGTCTTTCTATGTCAATACATTTTTTTTATTATAAGAAAAAATTTTACTTGCTTTAAAAATAAACTTAGAGTTTCCAGGCTTTTTTCGATTTGCTTAAAATTTAAGCAACTTAGCCTCAGTCGAAGATCTCTCAGGGAATTTTACCTTTATCTATGGTTTATCCACAGACTTATTCACAAATTCTGGGGATGAAAATATTTTAGGGTGTATGATCAATTTTAAGCTCATTTTAATAACTTTATATAAAACAGAAAATAGATGAGATAAGCGAGCGATAAATCTTTTGATTGACATTAGAACAATCTCTTCCAAAATGGTCCTATGACACATTCTCCTTCTTTTCAGACATCCTTAGAACAGGGTGTTTCTATCATCGCCATGCATGTAAAAACATTGTCACCCTCTCCCGGTGTTTACCGCATGATTAACCAGCAAGCAGAAGTCTTATATGTTGGAAAGGCCAAAAATTTAAAAAAAAGGGTTCATAGTTATACGCAAGCCTATCGCCTTCCTAATCGTCTTCAACGTATGGTCGCTGAAACTCATACAATGGAATTTATTACCACCCATACTGAAGTTGAAGCCCTCCTCCTTGAAGCTAACCTGATTAAGCGTTTAAAACCTCGGTATAATATCCTCCTAAAAGATAATAAATTTTTCTCATATATTTTATTATCAAACCATGAATGGCCTAGCCTTACAAAGCATCGTGGCGCAAAAACACTTCCTGGCACTTATTTTGGCCCTTTTGCCTCTACGTATGCTGTTAATCAAACACTCACCACGATGTATAGAATTTTTAAGCTACGCTCCTGTAGCGATAGTTTTTTTGCAAGTCGCAAAAGGCCTTGCCTACAGTATCATATTAAAAGATGTACCGCTCCCTGTACGCGCTATATTAAGGCTTCTGATTATGAAGAATCGGTCCAGCAAACAAAATCATTCCTTGAAGGTAAATCGCATGAGCTTCAACAAAATCTTAGTCAACGTATGCACGAATCAAGTGAATGCCAAGATTATGAAAAAGCAACCCATTATCGAGATCAAATTCGTGCCCTTACTCAAATCCAGGCGCAACAAAATATTAATACAGCTCTAAAAGAAGATACAGATGTCATTGCAATTGCGTCTCATGGCGAAACAACATGTATTCAGATCTTCTTTTTCCGCCATGGCAGCAATTTTGGAAGTCATAGCTTTTTTCCTGAGCACACAAAGGATTTATCAATAGAAGAAGTATTGGCTAGCTTCCTCACTCTTTTCTATCAAGATACGCTTCCCCCTCAAGAAATTCTTTTAAGCCACCCTTTAAAAGAACAGGGTCTCGTGGAAGAAGCCCTTTCATTAACGGCCGAACGGAAAGTAAATATTAGCATACCACAGCGAGGACAGCGCGTAAAAATCTTAAGACAAGCTCTTGAAAATGCTGATGAAGCCCTCGCACGCCATCTCTCTTCGAATCGTTCCCAGTTAAAAATTTTAAATGAAGTTGCAGATGTTTTTGGACTCACAAATATGCCCCAACGGATTGAAGTCTATGATAATAGTCATATCCAAGGAACCAATGCTATTGGGGCGATGATCGTCGCAGGCTCACAAGGGTTTGATAAAGCTAGTTATCGTAAATTTACAATTAAAATAGATGAAGAAGGTGCGCCAACTCCAGGAGATGATTACGGCATGATGAGAGAAGTTATTCGGCGGCGTTTTTCAGGTTCTTTAGCTCAAGATCAATCTCGCAATCCCTTCCCACACCTTCTTCTCATTGATGGCGGAATAGGCCATCTTAATGCGGTTTATGAAATCCTTGAAAATTTTGGACTTTCTATTCCTGTGGTTGCCATCGCAAAAGGACCAGAAAGAAATGCCGGAAAAGAAACTTTTTTCCAACCTGGTCGTGCGCCCTTTTCTCTTGAAAAGCATAAAACAGTCCTTTTTTATCTCCAACAATTACGCGATGAAGCGCATCGTTTTGCAATTACTTTTCATCGACAAAAAAGAACAAAAACAATTGAACGTTCCATGCTTGATGATATTTTAGGAATTGGGTCGCATCGTAAAAAATCTCTACTGCGCCATTTTGGATCTACACGTGAAGTTGCTCGGGCTGGTATTGAAGATCTACAATCTGTAAAAGGAATTAGTGCAAGTTTAGCTCAAAAAATATATGATTACTTTCATTAAAGAATCCAAATAATTTTAAAATCCAAATTAAAGAAGGAGAAATAAGTAAGTGTTAGCAGGTTTACCAAATTATCTGACGCTCTTTCGCATTATTCTTATTCCTGTGGTTGCGGCTTTATTTTATTTAAATTCAAACCTAGGATATTGGATTGCAAGCTTCTTTTTTGTGATCGCTTGTATTACAGATTTTTTAGATGGCTATTATGCACGCACACTCAGGCAAACAACGCAATTAGGCCGATTTTTAGATCCAATGGCCGATAAGCTATTAATTGCATCAACATTGTTACTATTGGTTGGGTTTGACCATATTAAAGGGATTTCACTTATTCCTGCTATCATTATTTTATGCAGAGAACTTCTAGTTTCTGGCCTTAGGGAATTTTTAGCCGAAACCAAGATTTCTATGCCTGTGACTCAACTTGCAAAATGGAAAACAGCCCTTCAGATGACCTCTCTGACTATTCTCATTGCCGCTACTCCTCTCACTGACTTCTTATATCTACGTATTTTAGGCACATTTGGGTTGTGGGCTTCTGCAATTCTAACACTCATTACAGGCTACGATTATTGTCGCTTCGGTTTAAAATATATTTCTAATGATCATCGAACAAATTTTTCCCGATAAATGATTAATCGGGAAAAGATCAAGATTTTAGCATACTTTGCATTCAACACTTGATTCAATGGCAAGGCTGATGCTATATACCAATATTCCTTTGGTGAGGGCGCTTAGCTCAGCGGGAGAGCGCTACGTTGACATCGTAGAGGTCACTGGTTCAATCCCAGTAGCGCCCACCATTATAATGAATTTTACATCCCTAATATCAGATAAGTTTTTGGAATGAATTCTCTTTTCCCTAACCCAGATATACTTTACCCCATCAAAGACGTAAAACGTACATGTTTTCTTAAAAACATTATTACAAATCCTCAAATCATTGTAGGTGATTACACGTATTATGATGATCCAGATGATGTCTATAATTTTGAGAAAAATATTTTGTATTTATTCGATTTTATGAAAGACAAGCTTATAATTGGTAAATTCTGTCAAATTGCAACAGGTGTCAAATTTATTATGAATGGTTCTAACCACGCTATGGACGGAATTTCTACCTACCCTTTTAGAGTTTTTGGAGAATCCTGGCAGACGGCAAGCATGAATGCTGTTAGCAAAGGAGATACTGTGATTGGAAATGATGTTTGGATAGGTAATTCTGCGACAATCATGCAAGGCATTAACATTGGCCATGGAGCCATCATTGGAACAAATGCTCTTGTAACAAAAAATGTTGAGCCTTATACAATTGTTGGTGGCAATCCGGCACAGCTCATTCGTAAACGCTTTGATGAAGAAACAATCTCTTTTCTGCTAGATTTAGCATGGTGGGATTGGCCTGTTGAGAAAATCACGCTTTTCTTAGAAGCGATTACAACTGGAGATATTCAAGCTCTAAAAGGGCAATAATCTTAAATTATTAACTCTTAAAAAAATACCTCGTGATGTCTTATTAAGTAGGAAAAAGTTCTTACATCTTTGAAAGTCCAAACTAGGTATTCTTAAGAGTGCTTCAAAAGTATTACAATTTATTGAGCACTTGCTGTATACATTTTTTCCTGACGGTACTTCTGAAAAGGGAGACAAGGAGTTCCCTCTTGCTCAATAAAATAACACACCCGTTGAGCAGCTTCTTTGCTAAAACCAACCAAACGAGCTCTATAAGGATTCCCTTGTTTACGGGTTGCACGTGCAATAGAAACTTGTCCTTCTTCAATATCGTCGGGAAGTTTTGCAAGTAGACGAGCCGCGGTCATATGAGCTTGATTGGCATTCTTAAAAGTTCCGATTTGAACTCCCCATTCATCTTGTTTTTCCTTTTTTATCTTATTTGGAGAAGTAGTTAGAGCATTTTTCTTTTTTAAAGCATTACTTGGAGTATTATTAGGCGTTGCCACTGATGGATAACTAATACGTTTTACTTGAGGCAATCCAGCAGGGGAAAAACTATTCATTTGTTGCAAAGGATTTTCTGAAACTATCCGCGGATTCGGCAATTCATGAAGATCACTCTGTTCAATAAATTCGGGATCCAAACGTGGTTGCTTGAATTTTGTAAATCCTTTATTTGTTAAGGAAATAACTCGCTGATCTCGCCATCTTGAGGTCTCTCCCCCCATGACAACTGTAATAAGCCTATTCCCATTCCGAATAGTTGATGTGGAAATATTGAAACCAGAAGCACAAATAAAGCCTGTTTTCCCTCCATCCAGACCTTCAACTTTTCCTAAAAGTTTATTGTGATTGGCGTGAACAATACCATTATAAGTAAAGCTTTTTTGACCAAAATAGTGTTTATAATAGATTGGAAAGTCACGTATAACAATCTGCAAGAGTTTTGCCATGTCAGCTGCTGTCGTAATTTGTTGTTTGTTAGGAACACCAGAAGCATTTTTAAAGAGTGTACTCTTAAGCCCCAACTGTCGAACTCTCTTTGTCATCTGTTGAGCAAAGGCAGCCTCTGAACCAGAGAGATGTTCCGCAACTGCCACAGCAATATCATTTGCTGATTTAGTCACAAGCGCAAGAATGGCATGTTTAACTGAAATTGTTGAACCAATAGGGATCCCTAACTTAGTTGGAATTTGACGCGCTGCATGAGCAGAAATTTTAAGCTTGGTATCAAGTTTAACCCGACCTTGGTTTAGGGCTTCAAATAACATATAAAGAGTTGCAACTTTTGTTAAAGAAGCAGGATGAACACGACCATAGGCATTTTCTGCATGCAAGACTTTCCCGCTATAGGCATCCATAACATAAGCAGCGTATTTTCCCGCAGTTACAGAATTATGAATGAGGAAGAATAATGAGAAAAAGATTGTTATAAATGTTTGGTTTATCCACCGTGTTTTCATAAATAACGAACCTTTATTTTTCTAATGACTTACTTATAAGGATTAATTTTTAATCAAAATTTAAAGAAGGTCAAGCAAAAGCTGCTTATCTTCTTCAGAAATTTTATTCTGTTAAATTATTTTTTAGAGGCTGCACACGAAGAGCAAGAATCGCCGCAATACTTATGACAACGATATAAAAAGCAGGCGCTATAACCCAGTTAGTTAAATGCCAAAACCAGAGACAAAGCGCTGGTGCTGAACGACCAAATAGCTCTGATCCAAGGGCATATCCTACCCCTGTAAGAAGATAAGTTTCACGCCCTTTAAATGATTGTATAAACCAAGCTTGCAATGAGGCAGAAAAACCAAGACCACAAAGAACAATCCACAAGCGAATTAATCCGACCCCAAACATATTGCTATAAGGAATAAGCGCAAAGAATGGAATTGCTGTAATGGCAAGAAGCAGAGCTATAAAAATCATTGTTCTTCGGACACCAAAAATATCAGAAAACTTTCCAAATAAAGGTAAAAGACACATATCTAAAGCTAACAATATTGTATTAAATTTTAAGGCGTCCCCGAACGTTAATGATGTTACTTGAGTAACAAAAATATTCATAAAAACAAAAGGAATTGCATATGTCACATAGCTTAGACTTGATACAGCAATAATTCTGAACAAATCTTTTTTGCGTCTTATTAAAGTTTCTACTATTTTCAACGAACTGGGAGAATTCGGCTTTACAGCAAACATCTCTTGTTTGATTTGATATCTTAGATAAAGCCCTAAAATTCCTGTAAAAAAACTCAATAAAAAAGGAATTCTCCAATATAGATCCGCAAAGTTTGAAAAAGAAACCAATGTTGCTGCAAAGGACGCCAAAAGAATTCCCGCAACTGTTGAACTTTGATAGATTCCATTTGCTTGACCTTGAATGATAGAGGGCACATTCTTTAACATTAACAAAGGTGCTACAGTTGATTCACCCGCAGCAAAAAAACCTTGGGCGACTCTGAGAAGTACAAGCGCTAACGGTGCAAAAACACCTATCTTCTCAAAAGATGGTAGAATCCCTATTCCTCCTGTTGTTAACGCAACCCCCCACAATGAAAAGATGAAAGCCTGTTTTCCGCCTTTCTCACCACTCAATTTTCCAAAAAATAAGGCCCCTAAAGGGCGCGTCACAATAGAAACCGATAAAAGGCTATAGGCATAAATAAGAGCAACAACAGGGTCGTCATTAGGAAAAAAGAGAGGCGCCATGTAAGGCGCTAAAAAACCGTATAAGGCTGTATCGTAATGATCGAGACTGTTGCCAACAATTGTCGATAAGAAGATTTTATTTTTTAGAATAGATGAGCGCACATTTGATTTGATCTGCATTTCACTCTCCCTTCGCAGGCATTATCCTGAACAGGTTGTAAGGGTTTTTCTCAGCGAGCTTTTCTAAAGCTTGCACCCCTGGTGTTAGCAAGTAGATGTAAATTTCTTAATTCATAAAAGCAAGAATAAACTTAGAAAATTTTAAAAACATACATGCATTTATATTCCTTATTACCACAAATGCATGCTTTTTAAAGAGAAACTATTTCAAATAGTATCTTTGTTTTTCTATATCCAAAATCAATTGATATTGGATATTTCTTTAGAAATATTCTTTTAAATTAAATTGTAACTTGATCTTATAATTCTTATATTTTCTTCAAAACTAACGTCATCCATTCATCAATGGGGTATCGGTCTATTTCTTTAAATGAAAATGCTTTGTAAGCATTTCCTACAGCCTCTGCTTGTGTTGCAAGAAGTCCTGACAAAATAATAATCCCTTTTTCACTGACATAACGGTCCATATCCGAAGCCAACAGAATCAAAGGATCCGCAAGAATATTGGCAGTTATAAGGTCATAAAGAGCTTTATTTTTAAGGATTTCAGATTGAAACCCCTCTGAAAGATAGCAAGTTACTTGCGACTTAAGATCATTTTCAAAGACATTAGATGTTGCCTTCTCAACTGCCTCTATGTCGTTGTCAGACATTGTCACATTTATATTAAATAAACGCGCGATTGCCATTCCAAGTATACCCGTCCCACAACCTAAATCCAAAGGATTAAGAGGAGCATATTTTTCTTCTTTAAGTTTCTCTAAAGCGAGAAGACATCCTTGGGTTGTTGCATGTTGTCCAGTTCCAAAAGCCGTGGCTGCATCAATTTTAAAAGAAATTTTGCCTTGTGGAATGGGCTCTTCATGATGGGATCCATACACATAAAAATTTCCAATGGTAAGCGGAGGAAAAGCTTTACGATTTTCTGAAAGCCAATCAATCTCAGGAACTAATGACAAACTTAAATGAGGTGTCTCTATCCCTTCTTTTTCAGACGTTTCTTTGAAAAGATAGTTTAGGACTTGTAAATTGGGGCTAAAATCAAAGAGAACTTCTATGTGCCACTGGTCGGGATTTTCTTTTTGTTCAAAAGTAGACACTCCAAGGTGGTCTTCTCCTAAAATCTCTTCAAATAAGATGATATGTGTTTTTTTGCAGTGGAATTCGAGTTTATAAAGCATTTTTCATTTCTTATTAAATTTATTTACGAACAACAAAAGAAGACATGACTTTCTTAAGCCCAGTATGTTCAAAATGAACATCTAATTTATCACCACTGATTTCTGTGACACGCCCATAACCAAATTTAATATGAAAAACGCGATCACCCAAAGAAAATGGCGACGTGGTTACTTTTGGCGCTATTTGAGAGTAAGAAATACCTGAGCGAGAAGACTCTTGTAAAGTAACCGCATCATCCCACCCTCTCCTTCCTCGACCAAAGATTCCTGGTTGATTGATAACTTCTATATGCTCACGGGCCAATTCATCAATAAAACGAGAAGGCATAGAACTCTGCCATTCCCCAGGAAGACGTCGATTGACTGCAAAAGTAATAATAGCACGTTTTTTGGCCCGAGTGAGCCCGACATAAGCTAAGCGCCTTTCTTCTTCCAGCCCACCTTCGCCAGCTTCCGTTAAAGCCCGTGGATTCGGAAAAACTCCTTCTTCCCATCCTGCAAGAAAAACAGTATCAAATTCGAGCCCTTTAGCCGCATGTAGCGTCATAAGACTCACCATATCTCCTTGCGAGGCTGCACTATTTTCCATAACCAAACTGACATGTTCTAAGAAAGATGCCACACCTTCAAATTGACCCACAGCAGCTGCAAATTCTTTTAGGTTTTCAAGTCGCCCTGGCGCATCTGGAGATTTATCCTCAAGCCACATAGCCGTATAACCAGATTCATCGAGGATAATGCCTGTTAACTCTTTTGGAGGAACTTTCTCTAACATGTTACGCCAACGATCAAAATCTAATAAAAGAGAATTAAGGGCGGCTTTAGCTTGTCCTCTTAACTCATCTGTTTCCAACAGTATGCGTGTCGCCTCCACTAAGGAAATAAGATTTATTCGTGCATAAGCATGTAAAGTTTGGAGAGTTGAATTCCCTATACCTCGTCGAGGTGTATTAATAATGCGTTCAAACGCAAGACTATCATTGGGCTGTATCACCACACGTAAATAAGCAAGGGCATCTCGGATTTCCTGACGTTCATAGAAACGAGGTCCTCCAATAACTCGATACGGAACTCCTAAGGTAATAAAACGGTCTTCAAATTCTCGCATTTGAAAGCTCGCACGAACAAGAATAGCAATAGAAGATAAATTCTCATTTTTTCGATGGAAATTTTCTATTTCTTCTCCCACAAAACGAGCCTCTTCTTCACCATCCCAAACTCCTCTTACCTGAACAAGCTCCCCTCCATCCCGTTGCGTACGAAGTGTTTTTCCCAAACGACTATTGTTATGTGAGATAAGCGTAGAAGCCGCACCTAAAATTTGAGGGGTCGAACGATAATTTTCTTCCAAACGTATAATTTTAGCCCCCGGGAAATCTTGTTCAAATTTTAAGATATTTCCTATTTCTGCACCACGCCAACCGTAGATTGATTGATCATCATCTCCCACACAACAGAGATTATTCTGATTCCCCATCGCTAAAAGCCGAAGCCATAAATATTGAACAATATTGGTATCTTGATACTCATCCACAAGGATATATTTAAATTGTTCTTGATAAGTTTTGAGAATATTCTGGTGTGTTGTAAATAAGGTGACTGTTAAAAGTAATAAATCTCCAAAATCAACAGTATTCAAAATTTGAAGACGTTGTTGATAATCTTTATAAATTTTGAGGGTATTTTCATCTCCTACGTAACCAGTTTTACCCATTTGAGTCGCTGTTACTTTTTCAGGTAATAAACCTCTATCTTTCCAGCGGCCTATAGCCCCCAATACCTGGCGAGGAGGATAACGCTTGTCATCTAATTCTTCCGCCTTCAAGAGTTGCTTTATCAAACGAAGTTGGTCATCTGTATCCAAAATCGTGAAATTAGATTTAAGACCAATAAGCTCTGAATGATGCCGCAGGATACGAACGCATAAAGAATGAAATGTTCCTAACCATAAACCTTCAGCTGAGTGCCCTATAAGGCGGTTAAGTCTCTCCTTCATTTCTTGAGACGCTTTATTCGTAAAAGTTACAGCAAGGATTTGAGAAGGCCACGCATGACGATGCAATAAAATATGAGCTATTCTGCTTGTTAAAACGCGTGTTTTTCCTGTGCCTGCTCCCGCTAAAACAAGTACCGGACCATTTATGGTTTCAACAGCAATACGTTGCGCCTCATTAAGGTTATTGAGATGCTGCTCATTCATATTTTCTCTTTCGAATTCTTGGGAAGAGGCTTGTAATTCTTTACTTGGAAACATTTAAGTACTTCTACGATAATAAAATAATATGACCTATGTTCTCATAGCATACCTTACCTATACATCCCAATAGCTTTAATATATTATTTATAGAGCCAAAAGATTATTATTCTAGAGAAGCTTTTTTGTAGCATATTAAATAGCTTTTTAAGGCTTCTCTTAGGTCATCAAAAGAAATGTCCTCAAGATAATTCAGTTCTTCAGAAGTTAAAGAAACATCTTTAAATATCTTTTTTTCTAAAAATGGCTTCGACCCTAATTTATATAAAACTTGCTTAATTTTAAACCGAGTAACAGCTTGATAACCAAAATAACTATTTATTTTATCTATAATTAAAGGGGCACCATATTCAATTAAGAGCCCTGAAGATATTTGTACATTCAGGTGAAGTGTCCCTTCTGTCTTTTTTCCTTGAGGAAAAACTAATTTTTCAGGTGAGCATTTTTCACTCAATTCTGGCCCAACAATTTTACCCCACTCCAAGAGGATCTCAGCCTGAACAAATCCTTTTTTTTCAAAGGTAGGCTTGACAAGTTTTGGTAAAAGCTTTGCAATAAATTGAGCTGAAGAAGTTCTAACTTGTTTCATCCATGAAACATAGCAGATCTGCTAATATTTGCAACAGCTGGTCCCAACAAGACAATCAGTAAGCAAGGGAAACTGAAAAGCGCTAAAGGCAGAGATAATAAAACAGGAAGGCGAGCCGCTTTTGCTTCTATTTCTAAAATTTTATGTTTTGTAAATTCTTGAGAAAGAACTGTCAGCGTATTTCCAATAGAAGCACCTTGTTCTTCAGCTTGAATAATACTTGAGACAAGGATATGAACCAAAGGAATATCAACGCGACGTGCAAAATTGCGAAAAGCAATATGACGATCAGGAATAAGGTCCAATTCAATCGAAACTTGGGTCAACTCTTTGCACAAGTCTGGGTTAATCGTCGCGATTTCTTCTGCTATTTTTTCCAAAGCTCCGTCAATTGTCAGACCTGCTCGAACACAAACCCCTAAAAGATCGACAACAAAAGTCAAATGTTTCTTCATTCTCGCATAACGTTTAGCAATCGTATAATCGAGTAGATATTCGAAAAAACGAATACAAATAAATAAAAACAACATAAAAATAACTAACTTAATTAACCAAGTTTGCTCATATATTTGGGGAACGGAAAAAATTAAAAAGAAGTACAATGATGTTCCTACAATAAAGCCTATCGTATTGGAAATGATATAGATAAGAAAACCATTCTCAGAGCTCCACCCTGCTTGTTCTAAGCGTAATTTATAACCATCGATTGTTCCCTGCAGTCTTGTTCTCAACGATGAGATAAAGCTTGATTCTGAAATTTTCTGAGAATTTATTGTATTGCTTAATGATACATTAGTGCCTTGTGGATTTTTTGAAAAAACTTCAAAGCCCCTTACTTTTTGGATCCGATCTTTTACATCTTCTGAGGCTGCCGTTTTAGTGAGAAAATGTACTAAAGAAATAAGAGTAATGGTTATTATAAGGATAAAACTAAGATTATTGCTTATCAGATCCATAAACATTTCAACTTAAACCTCAAATTTTATAATTTTTTTGACGGATATAATCGTTGCTGCCACAAGGCCAAATATTAATATTAAAAGCTTATTTCCTAGAGGATCGTGAAGAAAAAAATCTAAGTAGCTAGGGTTAGTTCTCATGACAGCAGCCCACACAACAAAAGGTATAGAAGTAAGAACAACAGCGCTTCCTTTACTTTCTGCTGAGAACACTTTTATTTTCATTCTAATTTCTTTTGTTTTATGCAACATCGTCACAATATTTTCTAAAACTTCATGCAGGCCACCTCCTGATTTACGCTGAATAATAAGGGCACTTGCGAAAAAAAAGAAATCTGGAACATTCACTCTGTGAGCCGCAGAATGGATAACTTTTTCAAAGGGGATACCAAAATCCAATTCATGCAGCATACGCGTAAATTCATCTTTTAAAGGTGCTTTTGTTTCTCTAATCACAACGGGAAAAGTTTTTTCAATTGTACTTCCAGCTTTAATACCTCGCGCAATAATATCTACGGCATGAGCAAGCTCATCAACAATTTTTGCTCTTTGTCTTGCCACCATAAACTCTATAAGCACATAAAATATAAGGAAATGTCCTATCAAACTTCCACCAATTGCAAGTAAGATATTAAAGTCTGTAAAAAATTTTACTGCCGAAAAATTGATACACCATGTTAGCAAGAAAGCAATAATTAACACTCGTATTTCTAATTTGAGGCCGCTTTGATGAATCCATAGATAAAACTGCTCTACTTTTTTAGGATTACGAAGAAGATACTGTTTTAATTTCTTTTCTATAAGTGTTTGCTTGGTCGGAATTTTTTTAAAATTCTCTTGATTCAAAAAGGTCGTATCTCTTCCTTCTAACATTTTATTAATCCGAGATTGTAGATTAGTTTTCTTTTCAACTAATTCATTAATGCCATACACGAGCCCCAAGATAATCAAAAATAAGATTAAACTACTATATAAGAAGATATCTTGATTCATGATGAGATCAATTTTAAGAAGTTATTTAAAGCATTTCCAGCACCATGATTTTCTATTTTTTCACATAATTTTTTTGGTAGATCTTGGAACTCAAAATCCCCTTTAATCTTTCCTTTTTCTTCCGTTATATTATTAAATAGAAAAACGTCTTGGATATTAATTTTATTATCCTCAAGTCCCGTAACACTACTTATTTGAGTGACTCGTCGCACACCATCTTTCATACGAGAGACATGAACGATTAAATCAATTGCATCTGCAATATAACCTTTCACAACTTGGTTAGGAAAATCATGACCTGCCATGAGCAACATATTTTCTATTCGATGAAGAGCTTCCCTTGTATTATTGGAGTGTAACGTTGACATAGAGCCATTATGTCCTGTGTTCATCGCTTGTAACATGTCAAATGCTTCAGCTCCTCGACATTCCCCAATAACAAGGCGATCTGGCCTCATTCGTAAAGCATTTCTTAAAAGATCACTGATAGTAATAAGACCTGCCCCTTCCATATTTGAAGGCCTACTCTCTAATCTAACAACATGAGGTAAAGATAATTTCAACTCGGCAGAATCTTCAATAGAAACCACTCTTTCTGAAGGATCTATAAGCCCAGATAAAGCGTTTAAGAGAGTTGTCTTTCCAGCACCTGTTCCTCCAGAAATAATAATATTAAGGCGTGCTTCAGCTGCCATTTTTAAGAACTCAGCCATCTTGGGAGAAAGGCTATTATATTGTACTAAATCATTTAATTTTATGTTTTGTTGCTGGAATTTACGTATAGAAATAGAAGCTCCCCCTAACGCAACAGGAGGAATAATGATATTAACACGACTTCCATCTTGCAAACGTGCATCAACCATCGGGCTCAATTCGTCGATACGCCGCCCTACTTGGCTCGCAATTCTCTGTGCAATCTGTAAAACATGTTTTTCATCTCGAAAAACAATATCTGTTTTAAAGAGCTTTCCAAATCTTTCCACAAAAACAAGATCATAAGAATTTATAAGAATGTCATTTATAGTTGAGTCTTTAAGTAAAATTTCAAGAGGCCCTAACCCCACCATATCATCCATAATATCATTAATGATATCTTGTAACTCTTTCCGACTTACTTGGGCTTGATGTTCTTCTGAATATTCTAAGACATAATGCTCAATTTCATGTCTTAGTTCCGAACTTGGCATTTTTGCCGCTGCAACTAAATCAATGTGCTTAATAATACGATCAAAAACTTTTTCTTTAAAAATCACAATATTTGGAGATTGATTAACCACTTTTGTTTTATAGTGATTATTTTCTTGAGAACTATGGCCCCCTTGTTTTACCGCATTCATCTTATCTGTAGGGCCTGAGTTTAATAAAGAGACCTTTTGGGGAGCTGTATCAACGAATTCTGATATTTCTTTACGACCAAACCCTGACATCATTCCCTCTTTTCTTCATTTATTGATTCGAGGATATCGCAATAGGCTTAAAAAAAACTTAAAATTTTAAGTTTTTTAGATATCCCAAAATGCCTTTAAATTCTTTATGATTCATCTCTTTTCCTAATAATCGATTTACGATCGCTAAAACCCCTTTGTAAACTGACCCTTTCATCTTATTGGCAAGGGGAATCCCATCTCTTAAAGCTTCCAAAGGATTGAGAGGATCAAAAGCTATTTCAAGGGTAACTTTATGCTGCAGAGCTTCTTCAAACATTTCGCGAGTTAATTCTCCTGCCTTATACTGATTTAGCTTGTTTGCAATAATAATGATCTCTTGATCTGGCACCAAACGGTCTTTACAAAGCTCTAAAAATCTAGATGTTTCTTTGAGACCTATAAGAGAATAATCCGTTGTCACAACAACAATATTTGATCTTTGCAACAAAAATGTATTTGATGGCGTTGAGAAATTTCGCGGCAGATCAGCCAAAATGAAGTGAACATTAGAGAGTAGTTCTTGTGTTATTGATTCAATCGCTTTTAAACCAATATCTGGCTGGTCTTGTAGAGATGTTTGAGAACTTAAAATCGTAAGATTTTGCCCAACATGCGTCATAGATCTATTGATTAAAGTCTCATCAATACGCTCAGGTGTTTCAAAAAGTTCTTGCAATCCTACGGAAGGTTCTAGATTAAAAAAATGCGGAATAATTCCTAATTGAATATCTAAATCTATAATACTAACTCTTTTGCTTTCTTTCTCTGCAAGCACCCATGCGCTATTCGCAACTAAAGTTGAGACACCAACCCCACCATGCGACCCAACGAATGTCACCAATTTACCAGATTTATTAAATTTTCCTGGTTGAGCGACTTTTTTATCCCCTACCAGAATATGCTCTAGAGCCTTAAAAATATGAGCTGACGTTAAAGGCTTAACAAGATAATCTTTGATCCCCAAATGTATTAAATCTCTAAAAAGACCGACCTCATTACGATTCCCAACAGTAATAACTTCTACACCAGGTTCACAAACTTCCGCTAACTTCATCATATCTGTCATTGGAAGTTTTGAATCACTAATATCGACGACTAAAACATCTGGTGATTGATTAGCTTTGAGATATTTTAGACACTCTTCTATGCCCCCTTTTTTGACCTCTAAAGAAAGCCCTAAATTATTCAAGGATGTCGCCTGCATAACCTCAATTGAAGTATCATCAGATAAAAAACATAGTAAGGTGTTTAAATTATTATCTTTACTCACGTGAGAACCTCTTTTCTTCTCTATTGTGCCTTGTCAAATCTTTCAACTTTTATTGCTTTTATTTTATCTGTTTGATAGCGCTCAATACTCATACTATTATATTGACCATCAGAACTTTTTAGATCTTTCCCAGCAATCAAATCTTGGGGATCAGTAACCATTTGTGCTAAATTATGGTTTGTTGTGTAACCAAAATTTTCTTCTCCTTCTGGCGCAACTGAACCATCCATCACTTGCCCCCATCCTGGACTCTTGAGAGCTTGCCGATCATACCATTCCACCTCAATAACAACCATCTCAGGCTCCCATTTCACCTGTGAAATCGCCCCATTAATTTTATCCAGGATTTGAATCGAAGAATTTGGAATCCCTAAACGATCAAGAATTCGAACCAAATGATTAATCCGTGCTTTTGTTAGAGAGTTTTCCCCCGCAGACTTCAGATGAGGCCCTACAATATTTATTCGAATATCTTGTATTTTTTGAGCTTTCTCAACCTTGTCTTTAAGATCAAGAACCTCCTTAGTCGTCAGCTTAACTCGATGTTTTGATTTATAGTGAATTAATTGAGAGGCAGTTCTCTTCTTTACTAAAGGTTCTTCAGGACGAGTATAACTTATGTTTTTCTCCATATAACATCCCGGTAACATAACAGAAGAAGTTAGGAGTAGTGCAGCTATTTTCTTAAACATATTATTCCTCTTATTCTACGTTAAAACCAGCAACACCAAAGAGCTGATGCTCGGAAATTTCTTTACCATCTTGATCTGGTCTTACATTTTTTCGGTTAAGTCTTTTCATAAAAAGTGTTTCCAAATTAGAAGCATATTTTATACCATCTGTTGGTAATTGAAGTGCTTTTGGATCTGAATTAGGTTCCACAATGTAAGGAGTCACAATGATTACAAGTTCACTCTGTTCACGCTTGAAATCAGTCGATCTAAAGAGAGCACCTAAAACTGGAATATCTCCAAATCCAGGAAGTTGAGAATACGCATTTGCTGTACTAGCTGTAATAAGTCCAGCAATTGCTAAACTCTGACCACTGCCAAGTTCGACAGATGTTTCTGCACGTCTTGTTTTAAGAGCAGGAACTCGCACAGGAGCTGATGATGTACCTACCGGGATCGCAAGAGCATTACTATCATCTAATTCACTTACTTCTGGGCGAACTCTTAAATTAATAGAATTCCCAGAAAGCACTGTAGGTGTAAAAGCAAGACTTATACCAAATTGCTTAAATTCAATGGTAATATTGGTATCTTGAGGAACTGGAAAAGGAAATTCTCCTCCCGCCAAGAAGCTTGCTGTCTCACCTGAAACCGCAATTAAGTTTGGTTCTGCTAAAATTGTCCCCAAACCTTCTTGATCTAAGGCATCAATCAAAGCGCTAAAATTACTCACCCCATCATTGAATCCTGCTCCTACACTTGATAACTGAGGTATTCCATTATTTCGATCAAAAACACCGTTTACAATAGGAGCTCGTCCCGTCATCAAACCATACGTGAAATGAGCCGGAGAATTAATAGCAGATGACCAATTGATATTTAATTTATTCAGGGTTGATCTTCTGACTTCAGCAATTTTTACCTTCAATAAAACTTGTGTCTTGGTGCCAATCTGTAGATTGTTGATAATGTTATCTTTTGTTCCAATATGTTTTGCCGCAACATCGACAATCTTCTTTGCTGTCTCAGGTGTCGATATTTTTCCATTTAAAACAACCCCACCAGGCGTTGAGATTGTTTGAATATCTTCATAAGGATAAAGCGCTTTCAAGGTTTGATTAAGTTGCGCCAAATTATGCGTGACTTTGAGTTGAAGCTGTAAAATAAGCTTTCCTTCTTTATTGGTCGCAAATATAGTTGTTACACCGGGTTTATTTCCAAAAACATAGGCAACCCGAGGATTATTGAGTTGAACATCTGCAATCTCAGGATTTGCAACAAAAACCTCTGTAACTTGATCTTCGAGATGAATTGTTTCTGCTACATTCTGTTCAATTATCATTTCTTTAATTGCGTACACATTATTTATAAAAAATGTAAACCCAACTATATAAATAAAGAGCTTTGTTTTAGCCTTAATTAAATGATACATTTTTTATCCCTTTATTAATTTTATATCTTCTATTCATTAAAAGTAACTTGAGATTTATCTTTTCCTCGGATCATTGTTATAAGTTTTATTTTATCATCCACAGGGGCTTGCTCCACTTTCACAGGAGCCGCATTTTCATCTAAAGTTCCCTTAAAAGCACTGCGCAAACTAATAACAATTTCTCCGCCGCGGATCGAAGCTGCGAGATCTTCTGCCTGATCAGCCGTCACTTCTAACGTCATTGTTTTTGGTTGATCTGATTTATTTCCATCAACATTCTGTAAAGAACGATCTACAGCAAGGATTCGAACACCTTTAATGATTGTTTGCCCAAAATATCCTTCACCACGTTCTTGAGACCTTTTAGGAATCACAACATCGATAAGATCTCCCGGAGCGATAAAACCTGGAGCGTTAGCTATTTTTGAAAAAGGAATTGTAACGCCTCTCATCCCTGTCCGAATAATAGCTGATAGGATGCTTTTTCCAGGACTTACAACATTTGAGAGCTTAACAGGTTCATTAGCTAAGATCGCAAATCTTACAGTAGATCCATTAAGAGTCTTTAATTCTTCTGTTTTATCTTTTGTAATATAATTCGGATTTAAAGCGTCAGTAGGCCATTCTTTCCAAACAAGTTTATCAACAGAGATAATTGTGCCAGGAGATAATTCTGTCGGCGCTGTTAAGACAAGAACTATATTCTCTTGGGCTTTTTTAGCGGCAGATTTATTATTCTTGTTAAAAAAGCTTTGCAATAACAAAGACAGTAAAACAGCAAAAACTAAGGACCCCAGAACGAGTAATATACTTTTAGATCTCATTTTAAGCCCCCCAAATTTTTATGTAGGTTATAACGAAACATCCCCCACATATTGCGACACCATAAGGAAGAATTACCTTTTTGCTTTCTGGTGAACGGCTTTCTTTAAAAGGCAATTCTTGATATCGTTTATAAAACGTCCACAGAATTCCATCCTGAAGAAACTTAGTTAAAAATATATTTATTTTTAGACGAATTTTATCTATTTCATCTGACCATTTGAGATAAAAGATTCCTAAAAAACATCCCAAAATACTTGTAGCCAAGATAAATAAAAGAAAATTTGAGTTCTCTGACCACAAAGCAGAAGCCGCTAAAAGCTTTGCATCACCGGCTCCAAATACTCGAACAGCATAGAGTAAAAAACTTACTATTAGAGTTCCTGAAGCCAAAAGAACAGCCTCTGTAATGCTTTCGAGAGGATAAAAAATAGCCCCTCCCATAAAGAAACACAAAACCATAAGGATACAAATTATATTGGGAATACGAAAAAAGAGGAAATCAAAGACTGCCGCACAACAAGCTAACAGGCTAAAAATAATATAAAATGTCTGCACTTTTTATCTCTCCCCCTAATTTCCAAAACTTTTAATTAACGTTGACTTAAATTGTGATTAACCATATCCTTCAACTTATTAAATTTTTGTTAATGCAATAGAATTATATGAAAAGTAGATTTTTATTTCAAAATAATGTATTACTTACTTATAATAATAAATAAAGGCCAAATAAATGAAGTTTAAGATCGAAAATTTTACCCCTCTATTACTTGCCTCAATATTAATGTGTGGGTGTGCAGATCACGAAAAAAACTATGTCGATAGTTCTTCAGCTTCTTTATTAAGAATTGCAGAATCGATGCAAAAATCTCAAGATTTTACAACGGCTAAAAAACTTTATCAGCAAATTTTAGAGACCTCTCCTGATCATGTAGACGCTCAGATTGGCCTTGCCACAATGCTTACTAAAGAAGGAAAAATAGAGGAAGCGATACAACTTCTTGAGGAAGCAACAAAACTTCATCCTCAACATCTTCCTGCCTTAAAAGCCCTTGGAAAGATTTATATCGCGACAAATAAAAGCGAGAAATGTGAAATTGTTTATAAGACAATGAATCAAATTGCCCCCACAGATGCTCTTATTCTCAACGGCTTGGGTATTTGTTCAGACCTTAAAAGTCAGCATCATCAAGCTCAAATATGGTATAAAAAAGCGCTTGAAATAGAGCAAAATAATATCAGCATTCAATCGAATTTGGGCTTATCTTTAGCTCTAGAAGGAAAAATTGAAGAAGGGATTAATTACCTAACTAAATTAAGCCAAAATCCTAAGGCAACGCCAAATGTGAAACATAATCTTGCAGTGGCCTATGCCTTGGCAGGTGACAGCCAAAAAGCAAATCAATATTTTAAAGATGGCCTTGATCAAAAATCTATCCAAAAAAATATTAATTTCTTATCGTCTCTTAGTACGCAAGAAAATTCAACCTTAACAATTAAACCCTCAAAACTTGAATCTCAAGAATCTCCAAAAGGATCGAGTAAGCCTCTTAAAAATAAAAAGAAAAATCTCACAAAAAAACAGATAAATTCTTCTTCTGCAGGTTTCAATCTTCCCCAAAAAAGCGCTGAAACTCCTTCTATCCAGCCAAAAAATTCTGACGCAAAAAAACCTCTAAAATCCGAAAAAAAAGAACCTTTACTCAACAACAATAATTTTCTTGACGGTTTCTCCGATTTGACTGAAGAACGTGTTTAATTGAGTTGAATTTTCAGCTTGAAAAGCCCATTCAGCTTTGCTGGCGCATTGTTTATAAATCGTTTTTGCTTGTGAATCAGACACTTGAAAGGTTACCGTAAATATCTGAATACCCGCTGCCTTAATCTTAGTGCATAAATCTATTAACCGATTATCTATTTTCGTTCTTGTTTGTGAAATAGTGGTCGTCCCAAGAAGATTATCCTGAAGACGTCCATAGGCTGTAGGATCTCCAACGGGTTGGTACCCACTTTCATCGTACCAATTATTCTCACCATCGGTCATAATTAAAACATATTTTGTTATTTTATCATAAGCTTGCGGGCTAATACCATTCCATAAGCCGCTCCATTTAGGTGAGATCGTATTCCATCCCCACACAAGCCCTAAATTACCAAAAGTTCCCCCCCCATAGACAGGTTCAAATGTTGCTATCTTGGCCTTAAGCGCATCGCGATTATTCGTCAAAGGCATGATAGCAGGACCACAACTTCTATTAGGGCCAATCTTTACGCTCCCAATAGACGTCTTTACCGTCACGGTACCATTAGAATTTGCAACCCAATCATTATCGCCTTTACTTGAGCCATATTTCCCATAAGTTGACTCCGTATAGTAAACTGGCCATTTACGAGTTGAACTAGGGGCATCATCTTTATCCATTACGCTTCCTGTATCAACCGCTTTTACGCATCCTTCCCACGGAACTTTTTTAGGGAATGTATTGACAGTTGCGGGATCAGAAAGCCACGCCGTGTATTGGGTCCCGATGTTCACAGCTGCCACATAAGGCACGATGGAGATCGCCATATTTTCTTTTGTATTATCCATTCCATAAATAGTTGTAATAAGATTTGTGGCGGCAGTCTTAAGACCTGTCATTTTTCCATTTGAAGCCATCGACCCTGTCACATCTAAGACAAGAGCCATTTCAAACCCTTCAAATGAGCGTTGAACTTTCGAAAATGCATGAACTTGAAGTGATAAAACATCTGCAAATTTTCCAAGAATGGTTGGCATACTGCCGGAAACAGAAACGGTCACAAATTTTTGATCACTAGAAACACTTATTTGCGGTGTGACATTAACATCCTGAGTTCCATTAATAAAATTAGCATAAAATATTTTGCTTGCATTTGACTGCACATCACTAACGTTATAGCGCGCTCCCGCAAGTGCTGCCGCATCTGCAGCATAGGCTAACTGGGTATTAATATAAGAAGCCCGAGAAACCTCAATGGCAATTGCAGCAAAAATAATGAAAGGAACAAGAAGAAAAGCAAACATTATATAAACAGCACCGTCTTCGTTGCGCTTTATTTCTCTTATATATTTTTTTAATTCTCTTATCATTATCACTCAGCCTCTAATGAAATCATGCTTCCGACTCTCGGGACAAAAACAGAAGTATGATAAAGTGTTTTATTTGAGATAAATCCTGTAAAAATAATGGGCTTATATTGATAAAAGACTTCTGTCACGACAACAGCCATATCATTCAAGACCTTAAGATTATTAGGCATATTGTTTGGATAAGATCCCGCCGTGCCCAAACGACTTGTTGCACCATTTATTGGGACTTGCCAAGAAATAACCATTTTCGATGGATCCGTTGATAAACCACTATTATAAACTTGAGTAACAGCGATGCTCCCGCCTGTATTGAAATCAAAAAAAGGCTTTAGAAAAGAGCGTGCTGTATTTAAAAGTCCTGTAATTTCACTTTTCTTAATATTATCTCGCGTAATGGCATCCCCAAAAACCGCCGCTGTTCGAGCAAGTTTATTATTCAACAAGGTAAACATCACAAGCTCAAACACGCCCGCACTCAGCAAAAAAACAAGGGGTAAAATAAGGGCAAATTCAATCATCACATTCCCTTGTTTTTTCCGAAAAAAATTAATTAAAAATTTCACATTATCCTCTTTAATTTTCAAAACCTTCGTTCATAACCGGTGTTTGTGCCTTTAAAACAATTAAGTTAGAACTTCCAAAAATAGGAAATATCGTATCCCATGTATACTGAACTTGATATTTAACAGCTTGATTCCCAGTTCCTGCCCCATTTGACGCCGATGTATTGGCATCTAAAGCTTGGAAAGTTGGATAAGAATTAATTGTAATGATAAGATTACTAGGGTTTATAAGCCCGCCACTATAATTTTTGGCGATTGTTTGAATGACGTTGCGAATCTGACTATCGCGCGAAGAGCCTCCTTGAGCCGTAATTCCGTAACGAGCCCCTTCCCGAATAGAGGCTTCTAATGCATTATCAATTGTCAGCACCGCTCCCATCTGAATGACCGCGAAAATAAAGAAAATAAAAAGGGGCGCTAGCAAGGAAAATTCTACAACGGACGCCCCTTTTTCATCAGACATTCGGTGGAAAAAAATTTTTCCTGATTTATTTAGATTTTTCCTCATTATGAGGGCCTCACCCAAGTAATAGACCTACTATAATTATAAGAAAAATCGATTAAAAATTGGTTAAGCTTGCCTTAAATAAAGCGTACTATTAAAAGAATTTTAATTGTCAATGGCGTGGTACAGATATTGAATTTTGACTATTATTTTCTTTGAGATATTAATCCAAAATGAGCCAAATATCCAGAATAGACCAATTCCCATTAAAGTAATGATTTCACAAAATTTAGAGTTTCAAACCCTTTAACGAACTCCCAGCCCGTAAAGAATTAAGAATAAACCATTTGTGTAAGTAAGGAGATCAGTAATTTTTGAGGCATCTAAATCTTCCGCCGTCTGATCTTCCTTAAAACATCCATGAATTTTCAAAAGATGAGATTTAAGTAAATTATAATTTTTAAAGTAGCTTTGAGTAATAGATGCTTTTCTATTTTTTTCAATTTCTTTAAGAGCCTGCTCGGCTAGTGCTGAGGGATGTTCAGGATCTTCAAAAAATTTTTGCGCATTAAGTTTAGTGACTTGCTCAGAGTTGAGTCGATAAAAATTCACGAGCTTATTATATATACGGCTAAAACTTCTTTGATCAATTTCATCTTCATCTAATTGTAAAACTGGATTACTTGCCTGTACGTTATTGATGGAAATGATTATAAAAAGAACAAAAAAAATGAAGGCTTTTTTCCACATAATCAGGGCTTTCTTAATTATCTATTATTACTTTATGACCTAGATAAAGCTTTTGTATACTTTTACTATCACTTCCCTTCTGTTTTATGTCAAGGGAAACTAATAGTTGTTCCCCATCCTCAGAGAGAAAAACTTTTTTTCCCAACAATTTTGTAGGCTCGTTCTTTTTAAAAACTCTACCCTCATATTTTATCTTTAATATATTAGGGGATATATAAAATTTTTGCCCTTTTTCTATAATTTCAATGGAGTCATCAGTAACCTTTGTACTTGCAGGATCATGTATGCAAATAGCCTCTGAGAATACTAAAGAATATATTTGGTCAGTAAATTGAAAATGATCAGTAAATTGGCTATAAAAACCTTCTTTTGTGACATTAATTGTTCCTGCTATCCCAGTAGAAAGGATAGGAAGTTTAGTTTCCTGTAAACGATTTAATCTTGCACAAACAACTGGTTTTTTACTTTCCTTTGTTTTTTCTTCGTCTTTAAATGTGAGATAACGATGTGCGACTTGAAGCTCATAATGTTCCCATAGCTCTTTTTTTCTTTTTTGAAGATGAGCTTTTTCTTTATAAGCTTTTTTATATAATTTGATAAGATCGGTGGATGGATGCCGATACATCGATCCTGCACCTGCAGAAATCCCCAATACGTGGGGAGCAAATAAATCTAACATTGAATATGAAAGATTTTTTTCAGCACCATGATGAGGTAACATTAACATAATAATATAAGGAATCTGTCCATGGAGATGAGCATCAACCCTAACTCTCATCAGTTCTTCTGCAGGTATAGTGATAGGTTCATCATCTAACATAGATTCCCCTGAAGTAGATTTGTTAGCTGGCTGAATAGCAATCTGCTTGCTAATTTTCTTTTGGATTTTTAGAAAAACTTCAGGACCTGCATCTCCTGTGCAAATGAATGTTTTTTCTAGATTAGGCATACGAAAAGAAATAACAGGTGAATGATTGTTAATATTATCAGATATTTGATTCATGAGCCAAATATAAATATTCTGTAAACGCTCATCATTTAAAAAATTTACCCAAAAAGGATTCTCTGTAGTGTTTTGAGGATCTATAGCTTGCATTGTTTGTAAGAAGATTGAGAAGTTTCCTTGGAACATTTTTGGCAGATAAGTGTCGCTTCCTAGAGGATGCTTATTTGAAGGGTGATAAGTTAACAGAAAATCTTTAATCTCCTGATAGTTTAAAGTGGAATAAGGTGTCTTAAGATCTGAAGGCCAAAAATAAGGAAAAGTAAAGTGTGTTTTTGCTGGATGTGAGCGCATTCTAGTTGATATAAAACTAAAGAGTTCCTTAATATCTTTCTTTAGATCTTCTTTATCATTTTCAGCAAAAAAATTTCCACACAGTATAAATAAAACATTTATAGTCGTGGATAAAGAGTCTTTAATTAAGTTAATATGATCTTTATCAGGATGAGATAAAACCACAAATAAATTTTTTACTGTTTTTAGAGTATTTTTAATATTTAATGTTATAGGATTTTCAGGATTTTCTGTATCTGCGTCATTACTAAAACTATTGTCAGAACTTTCTAGACTTCCTTCGGTTGATTCCATATTTGTCGTATGTTCAGGAGACGCTTTTTCTTCTAATAATGTTGCGAGAGGAAGCTTAAGAGAATCCGGAACACTTGGCTTTGATGGTTGAGATAATTCTGTTTTTTTCATCAAAAAAGGTTTAGATTCTTTATTGGACGATTGTATTTTTAAAACTTTACTATTAACGGTTTCTGCTGAGGTTCCACCATCATAAAGAACTGCAAAAGCTTCTCCCGGCCCTTCAACATACATTGCCAACTGAGAATTACCTTGTCCCACGTTAAAAATATAAAATGAATCCTTTAAGGGCATACTTTTAGGAACAATAACTTCTTCTTCATATAGGGGCATAGAAGGTGCTGCCTTGAGCCAATCTGTAATAGTTATTTTTTTTGGCGCAACTGAGGTGAAAGGAGTTTGGAGAGTTGAGGGCAGAGTCGAAAGGATCGGCGATGTAACCGCTGTTGTGTCTAATTCAGGTAAAGTGGGATTACTAGGAACTACAGGGCTGGGCTTCGTGTCCGGGGAATCAACTATATGAATAATCCCTTCATTACTATCGGTATTTTCCTTTAGTTTTCTTTTTTTTGTGGGAGGTCCTTCATTTTCTTCACTTGAATCATCAGAAGCACAAACATTCGTCGTATGAAGCAATGACGTACAAAAGATTGAGAAAACAACCAAAATCCTCTTGAAATGTTGAGTAAAAATCACGATTACGCCCTTTAAAAAGAATTATTATAGCATATAATTTGTGTCAATTGTGAAATTTTAGCTCTGTTCTTTAAGAATTTCTTATTATTACATTGTGAATTATGCGAATCCAATTGGAGTAGATTTATTGTTTAAATTCATAACACTAGCATCAAAATTAATTTAGTAATCCCTTAAACACCAAAGATATTTTAAATAACTTTTTTAGAGATTTATACGCTTGAATTTTACCTATTTTTTAGCCATAGGATTCATCATTTTTTACAATATTATCAGATATTTTTTCCAAAATTTCTTGAAAAATGTAATGATTTATGTTACTATTAATATATAACGTTATGACACAGTGAACATCGATGATTTCCCCTCTATCAGGCGCTAATAGTGGAGATTTCACCAAAACAAATAAAGGAATTATAAGAAAGTGACACCAATATAACAAAGATACGAATAAAAATTTAGGGGCTTTCCCCTTAAAAGATAAAAATTTATAAAAACAAAAGAATAACGGAGGCTTTTATGTCTATTCACGGATGGATTATTATTGATAAACCACTTAACATAACATCAACGGATGTTGTACGAGCTATTAAACGAAAATTCCCCAAGACAAAAGTGGGGCATGCTGGAACTTTAGATCCTTTAGCAACAGGAGTACTTCCTATTGCGTTAGGGGAAGCAACAAAAACAATCCCTTACCTTTCTGATCAAAAAAAGAAATATCGGTTTGAAATCACTTGGGGGCAACAGACAACCACAGATGATGCGGAAGGTGAGCCCATGCTGACTTCTAGTTACCGCCCTTCTGAAGAAGAAATAAAAGCAATCTTGCCGCAATTTACCGGTGAGATTAGCCAAGTCCCGCCCAAATTCTCGGCAATTAAAGTTGAGGGAAAGAGAGCCTATGATTTAGCTCGTAATGGCGAAGACTTTTCTCTTCCTTCACGTCCAATTCACATTTATGCCTTGAGGTTAATTGACGTTAAGTCCCCAGATATTGCTCAATTTGAGGTTGAATGCCAAAAAGGGACTTATGTTCGAAGTCTAGCCCGTGATATCGCAAAAACCCTTGGAACATATGGGTTTGCTAGCATGATTGATCGGACAGCTGTCGGGTCTTTTCATAAAGATGCAGCTTTATCGTATGAAACGCTTGCAATTTGTGATGAAAAGATTCTAAAAAGAGACCATGTGCAAAATCTCATTGCAGGGCTGGACGACATCCCGGCTGTAATGATTGATGAACAGGAAGTTGAGAAAGTTCGTTGCGGTCAAGAACTCAAGACTTCTCTTTCGATTCCTGGTCAACTTTGTCTTCTTTGCCTTCATACGGCAAAGAATCCCATTGCAATTGCACACTTAGAGGGCGTAAGGATTCTGCCCAAACGCGTATTTGTATTAAATTAAACGAAAGAAAGGAATGCACGATGTCGTTACAAAATGAACAAAAACAACAAATTATTAAAGACTTTGCCACTGTCGCAAATGATACAGGATCTCCTGAGGTACAGATTGCTCTTTTAACTACTCGTATTAAAGAGCTCAGTAAACACCTTGAATCACATGTCAAAGACCACCATTCACGCCGTGGGCTTTTAATCATGGTCAACCGTCGTCGCCGTCTTCTTGATTATTTAAAAAGAAGCACTTTTGAAAGATATGAAACGATTATTAAGCGCCTTGGATTGCGCCGTTAGTAAATGCCGTTAGAAGGCTTCAGAAAGGAATAAATAAAAGTATGTTTACAATTCACCGCCAAGAAATGGAATGGGGAGGCCGTCAACTTGTTCTCGAGACAGGAAAAATTGCCCGCCAAGCTGATGGAGCTGTTGTTGCAACCTATGGCGAGACAAGCGTACTCTGTACCGTCGTTGGTGCAAAAACTGTTTCAAAGGATCGAAATTTCTTCCCTTTAACGGTTCATTACCAAGAAAAAGCTTTTGCTGCAGGTAAAATTCCAGGCGGTTTTTTTAAACGTGAAGCGAAACCAAGCGAAAAAGAAGTCTTAATCTCAAGACTCATTGATCGCCCAATTCGCCCACTCTTTCCTGAAGGCTTCTATAACGAAGTTCAAGTTATTTGCACGCTTCTAAGTCATGATCTTGAAACAGATCCAGATATTGTTGCTATTATTGGAGCTTCAGCAGCTCTCGCAATTTCAGGTCTTCCTGTGCATCAGATTCCCGCTGCCGCCAAAGTTGGTTACAAGGATGGTTCATTTATCCTAAATCCAACCTATGCAGATCTTCAAGAATCAGTTCTTGAGCTTGTTGTTGCGGGAACTGAAGAAGGTGTTCTCATGGTTGAATCTGAAGCGCGTGAGCTTTCAGAAGAAACGATGCTTGACGCTGTCATGTTTGGACACAAAGAATTCCAAAAAGTTATCAAGGCGATTCAAAATCTAAAAAAAGATGCAGGAAAGCCTGCTTGGGAAGTTGAAGATCCTAGTGAAAGCGAAAAGGCCATCTTTGCTCAAGTTAAAAAGTTTGCAGAGAAAGACCTACGCACAGCTTACCAAGAAACATCCAAACAAAAACGTTGCAATGGCATCGATCAAGTTCGCCAAGAAATGCTCACAGCTCTTCTCTCTGAAGAACTCCTAGAAGATGTTTTGAATGCGCAATTTAAAAAACTTGAAGAAGAAATCGTGCGCGGTGACATCCTCGAAAATGGTCGTCGTATCGATGGAAGAGATCTAAAAACCGTCCGCCCGATTGAGGCTGAAGTAGGTCTTCTCTCAAGAGCTCATGGAAGTGCGCTTTTCACACGGGGTGAAACACAAGCTCTTGTTGTAACAACACTTGGTACCGCACAAGACGAGCAAATCATTGATGCCCTTGAAGGTGAAAGCCGTCAAAGATTCATGCTTCATTATAACTTCCCGCCTTACTCAGTTGGAGAAGCCGGACGCATGTCTTCCCCAGGACGACGAGAAATTGGACATGGAAAGCTTGCATGGCGCGCTATGAACCCTCTTCTTCCGACGAAAGAACAATTTCCTTACACACTCAGAGTTGTCTCCGAGATTACTGAATCTAATGGTTCTTCTTCCATGGCAACAGTTTGTGGAACCTCTCTTTCATTGATGGATGCAGGTGTTCCTCTCGAACAACCAGTAGCAGGTATCGCTATGGGACTTATCAAGGAAAAAGATAAATTTGCAGTTTTAACAGATATTTTAGGAGATGAAGATCACCTAGGCGACATGGACTTTAAAGTTGCAGGTACGTCTCGCGGTGTGACGTCTCTTCAAATGGATCTCAAAATCACAAGTATCACTGCAGACATTATGAAAGTTGCTCTTGAGCAAGCGCTTGCAGGTCGTCTTCATATCCTGAAGGAAATGGAAAAAGCGATTCAGCAATCCAGAACATCCGTCAAAGATAATGCTCCGCGCATTGTGAGTATACAGATTAATAAAGAGCGTATTCGCGACCTTATTGGTCCAGGTGGTAAAGTTATCCGCGAAATTTGCGAAACAACAGGAACAAAGATCGATATTGCTGAAGATGGAAAAGTTGATATTTCCAGCACCAATCAAGCGAATATTGAGGCTGCAATTGAAAAAATCAAAGCAGCAGCTGGCGATCCTGACATCGGTGCCATTTATAAAGCATCTGTTGTAAAAATTATGGATTTCGGCGCGTTTGTTGAATACTATGGCGAACGTCAAGGCCTTGTTCATGTTAGCCAACTGGCAGTAACTAGAGTTGAAAAAGTCGATGACGTTGTTAAAGTCGGCGATGCTGTTTTCGTCAAATTGCTAGGATTTGATGACCGTGGTAAAGCTAAACTCAGCATGAAGGTCGTTGACCAAGAATCTGGTCAAGATATTGAAGGCTAACCAGAAAATTTATAGAATATAACCTAACTTAACTTTGAGAGAAATTGTGAAGTCCTTAAATCCTATTCTTATGTCAGGTCAAGAAGTTCTCCCTCTTATTGAGGGAGGAAAAGGGATTTCTGTTTCGAATGGTGAAAGTTCAGGCGCCTGGGCTGCCGCTGGAGGGGTTGGTACTTTCTCTGGCGTTAATGCCGATGCCTATGATGAAAATGGAAATCTAATCCCCGTTGTTTATCATGGGAAAACAAGGCGTGAACGCCATCATGAACTTATCGCCTATGCCATAAAAGGTGGTATTGATCAGGCGAAAATTGCCCATGAAATGCGGAATGGACAAGGCCGCCTTCATATGAATGTTCTCTGGGAAATGGCCGCTTGTGAAGAAATCTTATATGGCGTCCTTGAAGGCTCCAAAGGGCTTATTCATGGAGTTACCTGTGGCGCGGGAATGCCATATAAAGTTGCTGAAATTTCAGCACGTTACAATATATTCTATTACCCGATTGTTTCTTCTGCACGTGCTTTTAATGCCTTATGGAAAAGAGCTTATCATAAATTTCCAGATAAACTCGGCGCTGTTGTTTATGAAGATCCTTGGCTTGCAGGAGGTCATAACGGCCTAAGTAATAGTGAAGATCCAACTCAACCTCAAGCTCCCTATGAACGCGTTCTTGCCTTAAGGAAACAAATGGCGGCGTTTGGTCTTGATAATATCCCTATTATTATGGCTGGTGGCGTTTGGTTCTTAAGGGAATGGGAAGATTGGATTGATAATCCTGAACTTGGTCCTATTGCGTTTCAATTTGGGACACGGCCCCTTATTACACAAGAGAGCCCTATCTCTACAGAATGGAAACAAAAACTTTTAACGCTGAAGCAAGGCGATGTCTTTTTAAATCGCTTTAGCCCCACAGGTTTTTATTCTTCTGCTGTTAAAAATGATTTCTTAAATGAACTTCATGCTCGTTCGCAACGTCAGGTTGCTTATACAACGTCGCCAATTGGAGATCATGAATCTGCTTACGAAGTTGGTGCTCGTAAGAGACTTGTTTATCTTACAGCTCATGATCTTACTCATGTTGAGCAATGGGTTAGCCAAGGTTTTACAGAAGGCTTACGAACTCCCGATAGCACCCTCATTTTTGTAACACCCGAAGATGCCAATCAAATTCTGACTGATCAAATTAATTGTATGGGCTGTTTGAGTGCTTGCCTCTTTAGTAATTGGCAACAAGATGATCCTTATACGACAGGCCATAAAGCAGATCCTCGTTCGTTCTGCATTCAAAAAACACTCCAAGAAATTTCACACGGGGGTGATGTTAATCAACAGCTTATGTTTGCTGGGCATAATGCCTACCGCTTTGCTTCTGATCCCTTTTATGCCGATGGCTTTATTCCCACGGTTAAACAACTTATCGAACGTTTAAAAACCGGAAACTAAAAACGAAAGGAGCTTAAAAATGCTTACTGTTGGTGATAATTTTCCTGCGTTTTCGCTGAAAGCTGTCAGGTCTACTGAGATTGGTGATTTTCCTCTTGTCACAGAGAAAACGGATAAAGGAAAATGGAAACTCTTCTTTTTCTGGCCTAAAGATTTTACCTTTATTTGTCCAACGGAAATCATGGGATATGGTGATCTTTATACACAATTTAAAGAAAGAAATTGTGAAGTTTATGGTTGCAGCACAGACTCTGATTTCGTCCATGTTGCATGGCGTACGCACCATGAAGGGCTCAAAAATAGTCCTTTTGCGTGGCTTTCTGATATTCGTAAAGAGCTCTCAACTGCCTTAGGCATCCTTCATAAACAAGAAGGTGTTTGTTTACGTGCGACATATTTAGTGGACCCTGAAGGAATTATTCGGCATGTCTCGATTAATGATCTCTCAGTTGGTCGTAATGTTGAAGAGACTCTCCGCCTTCTTGATGGCCTACAATCCGAAGGGCTTTGTGGTTGCAATTGGCAAAAAGGCGAAGATCACGTAAAAGTCGCTTAATAATGGACTCATTTAAAGAGCAAGGAAGTTATTTTCTTGCTCTTTTTTATTTCACCCCCCTCTTCAGTACTACGCCGGTTTTTTCTTAAAAAGAATTTCAAAAAGTCAATTTATTAGATCAATTTATCCATGAAACACGCGTAAAATCTCTAAAACTATCGTTCTTTCCTGCTAAAGTTATCCTATTAATTTGTTGAAAAATATTTTTATGCATTAAGAATTTATTAATAATTTTCTTGCTTTTTAGGCGATTTTTAAATAAGAAAAAACGGGGTGGTTAATTTGCCCATTAGAGGTACAATAAAGTGGTTACAAAATTATTGCTCTCTCTTATAATTATTCTGAGTTTAAATACTCCTCATCGAATTTTTTCAGCAATATCTACTTTCACTATTCCCCATCAAGAAAAGCCAATTATCTTTTTAATTAAAAGAAAAGAGACTGGTAATTTAAAAGAAATTAAACGCTATCTGTCTCCTAAAAATGATTCCGACTTTTTGTCTCAGCCTTACCCGCTAAAATCTCGAAAAAAGACCTTAAATGTTATTCCTCAAAATCCTCTAATTTTAAAAAATCATGCTCATGTTCAATTTTTACCCTCAGTCTTTTTGTTAAAATCTATTAAAAAAATTCAATTAACTGAAAAAAAGAGACAAATTATTAAAGAGCCGAATTTTGAACTCCCTGCTCAATCCGAGACAAGCGTTATTACCGAAAATAGTGAAAAAGATGATGAAATTATCTTCCCTTGGTTAACTTTAGAGGACGATATTCTTTTCTCCTTCGCAGAACTATCCTCTTTAGAAGAAGAAAAAAAAGATCCTTTAGGTTTGAAAAGTATTTTCTTAGAAAAAATTCCTGTTTTATCACCATCACAAGATGACCTTTTTCTTTTTCCTATTTTTAAGCAAGACCAATTAAAGATTTCTGATTCTATAGCGCTATCTAACTCAATCTCAAGGGATGAAGAAATATCATCTCACGTAATGACAGATACTATCTCAGAGATGATACTTCCTGAGACATCTGAGACTAGTGAGGCCACTCTTCCGATTTCTATGGAAATTAGTCCAAGTACTTCTTGTCCTCAAATAATCCCTATACTCAATAGCGAAGTACCAACCTTACCTACCAAGCTTTCGCTTCCTATAGCAGCAAGCAGTGATATGGGCGCCTCGAATTCTGTCACTTCAATCATCTCAAGCTATCCTCTTCAGGCTCAAACCACGCCAACAACCAGTAGTCAAATACCCCCCTTACCAGCTTCAATTGCAGTACCTATAGCGGCAAGCTATAGTCTCAAGAACTCAAACCCTATAGCAGTAATCAGTAGCCAAACACCAACCTTATCCGCACCGGCTGCGCCTGTCGCTTCTTCTGTACCTACAAGCAGTAACGTAAGTGCTCATATACCGGTAAAAATATCTCTTCCTAACATAGCAAGTGCAACTAAGTCTATTTCTTCCCCTAAAACAACAAGCAGCCCTTCAAATACCAAGATATCCGTAGCAACCCCAAGCTTGAGTACTAAAGATGCTCCAAAAACACCGCCATTAAGCAGAGCGACATCAGCTTCAAGTGCAGCGCCTATAGCGACGAGCTGCAGTCTCAAGGATTCAAACCTTATAGCAACAATCAGTAACCAAGCACCAACCTTGTCCGCACCGGCTGCTCCTATCGCTTCTTCTGTACCTACAAACAGTAACGTAAGCGCTCATATACCGGTAAAAATATCTCTTCCTAACATAGCAAGTGCAACTAAGTCTATTTCTTCCCCTAAAACAACAAGCAGCCCTTCAAATACCAAGATATCCGTAGCAACCCCAAGCTTGAGTACTAAAGACGCTCCAAAAACACCGCCATTAAGCAGAGCCCCATCAGCTTCATCAGCCCCTCTTCTTTCTTTTATGGCTGGGCAAGAGAGTGACACAGACGTTTCTGAAGCTACAGCAGGGAAAAACTTAAAGCCTCATCCGACTTCAACAAGAACTTCTTATAGCCCATCACCTCATGATCAATATCCGAAGAAAACTCAAACTCTCACGGAAACAACCTATAAAGGCTATCTAAGGCAAGCTGGCGTAACGCCGACAAGTTCTTTCAATACTATCCCGACTTTAACTCAAACAACTGAAGCCCCCCATCCGGCCCCAACGTCAACTTTTTCTTATGTGCCCCAGCTGGAGGTATGGCAACGTTCTAAAGGTCCTATACAAGCAGCATATGACGCTCACCTAAAGCAAGCAGAAATAACCTCTATAACTGTCCCTTTAGAAACAACTTCTACAGCAGAACAAGGGTATGACCCTGCTTCAATAACATGGACCTATTATGAAAAACGCACAAGAAAAGCGTCTGATACCTTTTTAGATAATTTGGACCTTCATTTAAGATCTATATATCCTTGGAAGAAAGTTTCCAAAGATGCCCCTTGTAGAGCCAATAAAAAGAGACTAACAGCTTCTTCATGTACTAGCCGAACACCGCCTACAGATTCTCAAAATTCTGCACAAATAGTTTATACAGATCCCCATAAACACATTGTAAATTCTGATACGGACGACGAAATTAGCGACTTAGAGATCTAAAAATTGAAAGCACTTTGAAAATCTTAATTATATGAAGAAAAAAGGACTTATTTTATTCTTTTTTACTTTTCATAAATATTAGATATTTATGATAAAGTACTGCTTTGAAGGAGAAAAAGATGATCACATTAGAGAATTCAAGTCGTTTAAAATCTATAGAACATTTGAAAATATTGCTTGCAAATACTTATCTACTTTCCCTTAAAACGCAGAATTGCCATTGGAATGTGATAAGCCCTAATTTCTCGATGCTGCATGAGCTTTTTGGAAATCAATATGAGACTCTCTCAGAGGCAATTGATGAAATTGCTGAACGAATTCGGATGTTAGAAGAAAAAACTCCCGCGACTTTTCACGAGTTTTTAAAGCTTACGACGTTAAGTGAGAATGAAGATCTTAAGACACCTGAAATTATGGTGACTACTCTTTTAAATGATCATGAAAAAATTATTGCAGAGCTTCGGGTAATTCTAAAAGAACTTGAATCCAGTGATGACGAAGGAACAATTGATTTCTTTATTGGACGCCTCAGAAATCATGAAAAAACAGCCTGGATACTAAGAAGTCATTTGTAATTTATAGTAATCAATCCCTTATTTTTTACTCTTTATTAATCTTTCTTACCTATAAAGATCTTGTCAGTGATAAAAAATAATAAGACAAAGGGAGAGCTTCGTGGACCCTATCTTAAATATAAAATTTAAGAACAATATTCACTTTCTCTAAAGGTTTCAGATTGATTATTTAGCAACATGTTTACTTCATATAAGCCAAAATATTCCCAGAAATTTAAATCTCTGGGAATTTTTTTATAATAAATCTTCAACATTTTCAGAGAATGCTTGCCTTTCTTTCCATCTATCGGCATTAATGTTTTTTAACCAATAATCTTTGCAAATGAAGAATGACACAACATCATCGTAATCATTTTGAAAAAAGTCGCGCTGCGAGGCTTGCGGCTGTTCAAGCTCTTTATCAAATTTCGGAGACAGATCAAACAGGTCCTGCTGTCATAGAGGAATTTATCTTTCATCGCTTTAATTCAGGTGATTACCCTGTCAGTGTAGATGTTTCTTTATTCAGAAAACTTATCACAACGTCTTATGAGAGACGCCAGGATATCATGGACCTCATCCTTGCAAATCTTAGTCAAGAATGGTCTCTAGAACGTCTTGAATCAATTTTAAAAGCTATTTTACAAATTGCTACAGCTGAGTTTTTAGGACGGTTAACAACAGTCCCTGCCCCCGTTATTATCTCAGAATATGTTGATATTACTCATGGATTTTTCGAAGGTAAAGAACCAGGATTTGTTAATAGTTATCTTGATAAAGTTGCAAAACATTTAGGATATTCACTTTCAAAACCTAAAAAATAATATCATTTAAAAAATGCTTTAAAACACAAGGATATGGAGTTTTAAATGAAAGATAATCATTCCCCTGTCATTTTATGCATCCTAGACGGTTGGGGACATCGTGAAGAACTAAATCATAACGCGATTGCCCAAGCAAAAACGCCCAACTTTGATCGTTTTCTAAAAAATTATCCGCACTCTCTCCTTGAAGCCTCAGCTCTTGACGTTGGACTTCCTGAAGGGCAAATGGGAAACTCTGAAGTTGGACATATGAATATTGGTGGGGGGCGTATCATCATGCAAGATCTGCCTCGCATCGATGCTGCTCTTAAAAATAATGAAATTATACCCCTCCCAGAATTTCAAAATTTCACTAAAAAAGTAAAAGAAGGAACAGGTGTCATTCACCTTTTAGGCCTTTTGTCTCCAGGAGGCGTTCATTCACACCAAAATCATATTATAGCTCTTGCAAAGAATTTTTCAAATGAAGGATTAACCGTTTACTTGCATCTTTTCCTTGATGGACGTGATACCCCTCCTACTTCAGGAAAAGAATATTTAAAACATTTAATGAGTGAAATAAGCCTTCTTCCCTCTATTAAAATTGCAACAATAGGAGGCCGATATTTTGGGATGGATCGGGATAAGCGGTGGGATCGCGTTGAAAAAGCCTATCGAGTTATGACCAAAGCCCAAGGACCTATCTTCAGTGATCCTCTTGCTTATATTCAGGAAAATTATACCTCTAAAATTACCGATGAGTTTATTCCTCCTGCCCTTTTACAAGGCTATAAAGGCATGCAAAATGGAGATGGATTGTTCATTGCAAATTTCCGTGCCGATCGAGTTCGTCAAACTCTAAGTGCTCTTGCCCTCCCAGACTTTCAAGATTTTCAGAGAGAGGAAATTATTCAATTCTCCTCCATTCTCGGGCTTGTTGAATATTCTGAGCTTTTAACACATTACAGCCCTGCGCTCTTTCCTGCTATTGAGATTCATCATAGTTTGGGCGAAGTCATTGCGAATGCTGGCCTTAAACAATTGCGCATCGCTGAAACAGAAAAATATGCGCATGTCACCTTCTTTTTCAATGGAGGTCAAGAATCACCTTTCCCTCGAGAAGATCGCATCCTTATACCTTCTCCAAAGGTTGCCACATATGATTTACAACCAGAGATGTCTGCAAAACAAGTAACACAAGAACTTATTTCAGCCCTCCATAAAACACCTTATGATCTGGTTGTTGTAAACTATGCCAATACTGATATGGTTGGCCACTCAGGAGATCTTAATGCTTCGATTCAAGCGGTGGAATGTGTTGATGAATGCCTAGGAGAAATTGAAAAAGCTCTATTACCTCTTAATGGAACTCTTCTGATCACCGCAGATCACGGAAATGCTGAACAAGTTTATGATGAAACTTCAAAAGAAGCGCATACAGCTCATACAATGAATCCAGTGCCTTTTGTGTGTATCAACAATACTCTCTCTAAAGCTTCCTTATCAGATGGAAAACTATCTGATATAGCCCCAACAATATTGGAAATACTTGGGTTACCTAAACCATCTGAAATGACAGGAAAATCCTTATTAAAGAATCTTTAGTTTATTCTATGTTATAAAAACAACGATTGTTATAAACTATAGACAATAGAGTGAGTTAGAATAGAGTGAGTTAGAATTGAAGGGAAATTATGTCAGCTTATATTTTTCATAGATTTCATTTTAGTAAATTGTGGTCCTGTTTGTTTTTTTCTTTTACTATTCTGGTTACGGGATGTAGCGCTAAAGATAAAGACAAAATAAGTACAACTCCTCCGTCTTTATCAACTAAGGAAGCTGCCCTCTTTTATAGCTATGTGACCGATCGTGTGAAGAGAGAATATATTGAAAAAGTTGATGATACAAAACTCTTAGAAGGTGCTTTAAATGGGGTTTTATCTTCCTTAGATCCTTATTCAGCTTATCTTGAACCCGCAAAATATGAAAATATTAAGAAGCAAACACAAGGTCATTATGGTGGCCTTGGGATCGAAATGGTCATGGAAGATGGTATCATTCATGTCATCTCTGCTCTTGATGACTCCCCCGCTCAAAAGGCAGGTGTGTTGCCCGGTGATCAGATTATTGCCGTCAATAAAGAGGCGACTTACCAAATGAAATCTCTTGAAGCCGCTGAAAAACTACGTGGTGCTCCTGGCACTGAGGTTACAGTTTCAATAAAACGTGAAAAATTAGCTCCTTTTGAACTTACTTTAGAAAGAGAAATCATCAATACTCGTCCTATCAAATGGCGGATTGAGGATAATATCGCTTATATTCGTATTTCGACTTTTAACCAAGAAACAACTAAAGAACTTTTAAAAGCCATTCGAGAAATTAAAAGAAAAATAGATAAGAAAGACCTCACAGGATATATTCTCGATTTACGTAATAATAGTGGTGGTTTACTGGATGAAGCTGTTTCCGTAAGCGATGTTTTTCTGAATGGCGGAAAGATTGTTTCTATTCGGGGAAAAGATCCTAAAAAAGAGCTTCATTTTAGTGCAAATCCTGGTGATTTCACCGGGAATTCGCCTTTAATGATTCTGATTAATAGTGGAACAGCTTCTGCTGCCGAGATTGTTGCTGCAGCCCTTCAAGATAACAAAAGAGCTGTCATTGTGGGAACAAAATCGTTCGGAAAAGGGTCTGTGCAAAGCATCATCCCACTTACAAATAAAGGCGCTATTAAGCTTACTGTGGCTCTTTATTACACCCCTTCAGGTAAAACAATTCAAAAAAATGGCATTGATCCAGATATTAAAATTGATCAGCATGTAGATCTCAAAATGGTGAATGATGATAAGCACTTAAGGGAAAATAACCTTATTGGTGCTTTACCGGCTATTATTTCCGATAAATTCAACTCTACGCCTCCCGCAACTCAAAAAGGCGAAGGAAAGATAAAAAAAGAAGAAAATATTTTAAAAGACGTTCTTGATTACCAACTTAAGCAAGCATTCATTCTCTTAAAAGCAATGAGCATTTATGAGAAACTTCAACCGGGAAAATATATTGATCAGCTTAAGAAAGGTAAATAAGAGGTTTAGTTCAATTTAAAACGACAATGTTTTAATTGAGAGAGAAAGAAAAAGTAAATGAAGCATTCTAAAAAGGTGCTTCCACCCTATCGTAATGGGGTTGGAGTTATACTTTTAAATAAAGAAAATCAAGTTTTTATCGCAAGGCGTATTCTCCCCGCAAAAAAATCTTGGCAAATGCCTCAAGGAGGCATTGATGACGGAGAGACACCTGAAATTGCAGCTTTTCGTGAATTAAAAGAAGAAATAGGAACAAATAATGCTCAAGTTTTAGCAGAATCTGAGGTTTGGCATAGCTATGACTTCCCTCCGTATCTCATGGGAAAATTATGGAATGGAAATTATCGCGGTCAACGCCAAAAATGGTTCTTGATGCGTTTCCTCGGGAAAGATACTGAAATTAATGTAGCAACTGAGCACCCAGAATTTTGTGACTGGAAGTGGATTAGTATTAAAGAATTACCTGCTCTTGCAATCTCATTTAAACGAAAAACATATCAGGCATTAATAGACGAATTTCGTCTGCTAGCTGTTTCAGCTAAAGATGAATAATAATTCTTATTTAACTCCCAATAGTCTATTCTTTAGAAAAAATTCTTAAAAATACAAAATTGAAAAATTTAAATTCTTAGTTATAATAATTATAGATGTATAGATTTACCTCATTTTCCCTGGATTTCCTCTTCTAACAAGGAGTTTCATCATGACCTATGTTTATAAAACTATGCCCTCACCAGTTGGTATATTAAAATTAATTTCAAGTGATAAAGGTCTTACTGGAATTTTATGGGAAAATGATACACTTGGTCGCGTTTCTTTTAGGTCAGAGATAGAAGAAAAAGATAATCCTTTCCTTCTTGATGCTGAAAAGCAATTAAAAGACTATTTCACAGGAAAATTAAAAAAATTTTCTCTAAAGCTTAATTTTGTGGGCACTGAATTTCAAAAGAAAGTTTGGCAAGCTTTATTAACAATCCCTTTTGGTGAGACACGTAGCTATGCACAAATTGCCCAACAAATTGGCAATCCTAAGGCTGTAAGAGCCGTGGGCGCTGCAAATGGAAAAAATCCCCTTTCAATTATTGCTCCTTGCCACAGGGTGATCGGCACAAATGGAAAATTAACAGGATTTGCAGGTGGTCTTGAGACCAAAGCCTTCCTCTTAAAACTTGAAAATCCCGATAAGAGATTTGATGCTTAAAATTCTATATGAATAGCAGCTTCTGTAAAAAATTTATTTAGCTAAAAGAACAAGTAAGTTTTTGTTCTTGCCCATTCAATATAGCTGTTCCTCCAATTTTAAAAGGTCGACTGATGCTTCCATGGCCAACACCTGTCATTCGGAAAATAGGGAATTGGACTTCTGTCGCAAATTTTTTGAAAACTTCTTGTAAGAGAGCACTTTGATCTTGCTCAGGATGATCATAAGTAAAATCTGCCAAAAGCAAAGCTTTAAGATCTTTTAAAATTCTGGCTTGTTTAAAATGCTCTAAATATTCAGCAATGCGATAAGGTTTTTCATTTACATCTTCTAATAATAAGAATTTATTACTAGTTTGAAGCTGCCAATCTGTTCCAAGGCTATATTGCAAAACGGCTAAATTTCCTCCCACTAGAGAAGCCGTTACGCTTTCGAGTTCTTGAGCTTGAAGATTTAAAGGTATTAAATCCCTAAAAGTGACTTCTGATTGTGTCCCAAAAAGAACATCCTGCATTTCTTTTATTATTGCAGGATTTGCGTTTTCTTTGACGAGTTGAGTTAAGGTACATCCATGAATGGGGGTCCATCCCCATGCTTGATGAAAAAAATGATGAAGAGCCGTGATATCACTTAACCCAATAAATAATTTCTCATGACGCGGTCGTTCCAATTTTTCAAGGAAAGGGATTAAACGTTTAGCGCCTGCCCCACCACGCAGACACCAAATAGCCTTAACTTCTTCATCATAAAACGCATCTATTAAGCATTGAAGCCGTTTATCATCGGTATTGGCATAAAGAAGATCATCCCCGTAGAGATCAGAATGAACTTTTATACGCAACCCCCACTGAGATAAAAAAGAACGTGCTTTCTCAAGAAGGCCCTCAATGGCTCCAAAAGAAGGCGCAACAACCGCCACAGTATCCGCAATACGAAGAGGTGAAAAAGTTGGTTTGAAGACAGAAGATTGATTCATCGTTCTCATCCAAATTATAGGCTATGCCTTCTTGTGTCATGGTTCTAAATAAAAAAAATGCAAACTCGAAGGTCTATAAGCCGGGTTCTGTCCTGGGATTCCCAGGGATGATCATTCATCTGGAACTTTTGTTACCAAAAGCTTCACGCGACCTACCCGGATGATAACGCGGAAAGGCGCCTTTAGGTTTCCCTAACTATCATCCCTATTTGGTCTTGCTCCGGATGGGGTTTACCCTGCCACCTCTGTCACCAGAGGCGCGGTGCGCTCTTACCGCACCATTTCACCCTTACTAGCCAAGGCTAGCGGTATATTTTCTGTGGCACTTTCCCTAAGGTTACCCTCGCTGGACGTTATCCAGCATCCTCTTTCCGTGGAGCCCGGACTTTCCTCCTCTAAAATTATTAGAAGCGATCATCCGACCTTCGAGTTTGATTTTATTTCTATCAAATTTCTTCTTATTTCTCAACTCTAACAGATTATTTCTTTTCGATTTCTATTTTGCGAATAATGTAAGTGCCCGCCATAATGTCATGTAAGGTTTGTTTACGTGACATGAAAGGCATAATAAGTCGCCCAATGAAAAAAATTACGCCAGATAAGAAGGAAGCAAAGTATCGACCTGTCGCACGACTAAAGCTAACAGCCCCTCCTGTTTCTGAAATTATCCTAAGACCAAATACCCTCATGCCAAGAGTTGCTTGATATTTTGAAGAATATTGCAGCGAAAAGTATAACCATTGAAGCAATAAAGGAAGAATATAAGCTACAAAAATAAATGAAAAATTTGCGACTGCTTGCAAAGATGCGGAAACCTGCTTTGCTTGGCTTGAAATCTCATTATTATAGCTTGTTAAAGCCATTAAACTTATAAAAATAGGGGTTAAAACAAGAGTTAAAATTAATGTATCTAAAGCCCATCCTGTTGCACGAATCCAAAATCCTGCATACATATATCTTACTTCTGGAGTTTTTCTGAGCTCATCAATTTCAAAAGATTTGTTCACTTTTCTTGACTCCTTATTAATTTCACCACTTCTTCTTCTGGAATTGCAGCTCCAGCTTCTCCGGGTGAATCTTCATCAGCCATCTTCTTCCGTTACTTCAAGGCGTGTATTTGAACACGTTCCCCATTGAGAAGCAGAAGTTGCTGTCCCACTTGTACAATCAGCTTCATGATCCGTAATATATCCTGTGACTTTATTTATATAAGCTTGATAAGCAGATCTCGCACACTCTTTTTTTTCATCTCGTTCTTTTAAAAAAGCTATTTGTGATTGTTTTTCTTTTTGGCACTTTTCATTGCCTTCAGTATCAACATATCCTTTTTCTTCAGAAGAGTTTGCCTCTTCAGGGTTAAGATTGTTCTCATAATCATTCATTATAATTAAGCCCCCACCTTTTCTTCTAGATGATGAGATGACCTAAAATCGCTAGACCACATTTTCTCGAGATTATAAGAATCTCGCATTTCAGATGTAAAAAGATGGACTATGGCTGATCCTGCATCTAAAAGTACCCATTCACTATTAGGCAACCCTTCAACAACAATTTGTTTATATCCTTGTTTTGCAAGTTCTAAGTGCAAAATTTCAATGCTCATTCTTGCATGTTTTTGAGAACGTCCTGTTCCAATAATTAAATAATCAGACATCACAGATTTATTGAAAAGATCAATTATAGAAATATCTTCAACTTTATGATCTTCTAAGAAATTCTTAATAAAAGAAATAAGACCTGCATCAAAAACTTGAGAACGGGTAGTTATTTTTGAATTTATTTTCATCATCTTCTATTTTCTCACCCTATATTTTTATTATACTCTAATATTTACTTAAATAAAATGAATTTATAGAGACGAATCTTGCTCGTCTACTGACTTAAATTCTTGAATATTTTCATAAAGAAGACGTAAGATTGGCTGCACTCCTGTGCCGCTTACCGCAGATAAAAAGTAGACAGGTTTTTCTAAAGTCTCTTCTAAAACTCTTTTTTTGATTTGTATTTCTTCTTCGGTTAAAGCGTCTATCTTATTAAAAGCAATGATTTCTTTTTTATCAGCAAGACCATGACCATAGCTTTCAAGCTCAGCCCGAATAGTTTTGTAAGCCTGAATAGGATCTTCTAATGTACTATCGACGAGATGTAGAATAACTTTACACCGTTCAACATGCCCTAAAAAGCGTGTCCCGAGACCAACACCTTCATGAGCTCCTTCAATAAGACCTGGCAGATCTGCGAGTACAAATTCATGATTATCAACATGCACTACACCTAATTGTGGATGGAGTGTCGTAAAAGGATAATCTGCGATCTTAGGTCTGGCTCGAGAAGTGACGGAAAGAAAAGTTGATTTCCCAGCGTTCGGCAGCCCAACTAAACCAACATCAGCAATAAGCTTAAGTCGCAACCAAACCCATAATTCTTCTCCAGGCATTCCCGTATCAGCACGGCGCGGGGCTTGATTAACAGAAGATTTAAAGTGTGTATTGCCACGGCCACCAATACCACCTTTCAATAAAACAAGACGTTTTCCTGGCTTATCAAAATCAGCTAATAAGGTTTGTTTATCATCATAGTAAATTTGGGTCCCAACAGGAACTTTTAAAATGACCTCATGCCCATTTGCACCAGTTCGATTAGTTCCCATTCCATGGTGTCCGCGGCCTGCTTTAAAATGCTGCTGATAACGATAATCGATTAGAGTATTTAAATTTTCAATGGCTTCTATAATGACATCGCCGCCACGTCCCCCATCACCACCGTTAGGCCCTCCATATTCAATAAATTTTTCACGGCGAAAACTAACGCATCCAGGGCCACCATCACCGCTCTTTAGAAAGATTTTTGCTTCATCAAGGAATTTCATAAAATTTAACCAAAAATAAAGGAGAACTCAGGATTTGAGCTCTCCTTATTATCTTTATTTGAAGATATATTATTGAGTAACAATTGAAACGTAAGTACGACCTTTAAGCCCTGAAGAAAATTTCACTTTACCTTCAGTTGTCGCAAAAAGGGTATGATCCGTTCCAATTCCAACATTTTTACCAGGATGATACTTTGTTCCTCTTTGACGAACAATTATATTTCCTGAAATCACAGATTCACCACCATATTTTTTGACGCCCAAACGACGACCTGCTGAGTCGCGTCCGTTACGAGAACTACCACCAGCTTTTTTATGTGCCATTTAAAATCTCCTACTACTTCTTTGTCTCTTTTTTAACAGAGGCTTTCTTAACTTTTTCTTCACCTGCTGGTTTTGCTTTTGCCGTTGCTTTTGGTGCTGCATCAACTTTTGGTGCTTTTTCATCTGAAGATGGTGATTTTACAGCATTCCCTTTAGGAGCTGTATATTTAGGGAGTGAACCCGCCCCAGAGGCAATCACTTCTTCAATACGTAATACAGTTAGGTCTTGGCGATGACCCGCCTTACGACGATACCCTTGGCGACGACGCTTTTTAAAAACAATTATCTTGTCGGCACGTGCTTGCTCTAAGATGGTCGCACGAACTGCAGCATCTTGCACAACAGGTGCACCAACAGTCATCTTGCTCTCTTCACCGAGCATCAAAATATCACTTAGATGGAGAGTTGCTCCTGCTTCCCCTTCCAAACGTTCAACTTTAACGACGTCTCCATTTGAGACCTTATACTGCTTTCCACCTGTCTTAATGACTGCAAACATGTTCAATCCATCTATTTAAATTTATAAGCTTGTGCTTTTTAACACACTTAAGCACTAAGTAAAAACTAATTTTTAAACCTGTATTCAGGCTTACGATACCCTTCAGTATAATTCTTATGGGCAGAAGTCAAGAGCTTTTGCAGGAAAGAAGAAGAAATTAATCTCCCATTTACCCCCAGCAAGTTTACCATCGTGTTACCTTAAATATTTTTCTGTTTTAGAGAAAGATTTTAGACTTCTTAAAGCAGTTTCACATACCCCTAATTTTTTCCAATTGCACCTCTTACAGGCCTGATGAAAAGCTTTAAAGGTCATTTTTTTTATAAGGCGCCCTTTGGCTTGTTTCCAAGTAAGAATTTCCCCATTCTTCAACTCTAAAATCTTAGCGTGCGCATCATCCAGGGGATCAATCTTTTTTTGACTCATACATAAGTCGCGCGCCAATTTTCCAGGACAAGCGGCACAAATAGAATCTGTTCCAAAATGTACTCTTATAGAAGTGTTTTCATCTTCCTCAAGCTTATTAACGATCTTTGCATAGTTCTTGACGAAATTTGGCGAATAACCTTCCCCCACAAATCCTATCGTACACAGGAAATGATGAGGACGAAAATTTAGCATATCGCTATTTTTTCTATTTCTGTAAAGTGCCTCTTATCGCTCGAATAATGCTCGCCAAAATAAATGTCTTAACAAGACCTGGCAAGATAAATGGAAGAACTCCAGTTTTCAAAGCTGATTCAAATCCTACAAATTTTGCAAGCCACGTGACACCAAGAACGTAAATCATTGCTTGCCCCATCGCACAACTCGCAAGAATAGATCCCCAGGATTTTTGCTCAAATTTTGAAAATATCCAAGCTGTTAAGGGAGCCGCAACTAAAAAGCCCACAAAATAACCGCCTGTAGGTCCGACTAAGTTCGCATAGCCTCCTGAAAAGTTAGAAAAAACTGGCGTCCCAATGGCTCCCAATAAAAGATAAACAAAAACGGCCTCAAATGCCTGGCGAGGTCTATAGGTTAATCCAATTAACATAACAGCTAATGTCTGCAATGTAATAGGGACTGGCTTTAAGGGAATTTGAATTTGAGAACAGGCAAAAAGGAGCATAACCCCTAAAGCAACTTGTACTGTATTTGACTGCATACCTGCTTTTAAAAGATCTATTTTTTGTGTTCTTTGCATTGGATCCTCCACATTTAATATGTCGTCCTTATAGCAAGATTTTCATAAAGGGTCTACTCCTTAAGACAAAAGGCAGATGAAGCCTCTGCCTTTTAAGTTTCCATTGATATAATTCAATTTTATTTTTTATTGCGGAAAGTATCTAGCTCAACAACTTTTTTCTTATTTTCTTCTACCTTTGTTGGCTCTTCTGCTTTTTCCTTCTTCGTTTTCTTTTCAGGTGAAGCAGGTGGGCTTGGCTCAAATTGCAACCCAAATTTTACAGAAGGGTCTAAGAAACTAATTAAGGCTGCATAACTTACTTCAATACGTTCTTGAACTTCATTAAAACTAAGTAACACAGAAAACCCTTTATCATCCACTTTGAGATCCCAAAATTGATGCTGCAGAACAATTGTAATTTCTTCTGGATGTTGCTTTCTCAGGTATTCAGGCACCTTCACATCTGGTCGACTGGATTCAAAGGTAATATAAAAGTGATGTCTTCCTGAAAGACCTTCTTTACTGGCTTGCTGTAAGGCATTGCGAACGACACCCCTTAATGCAGCTTGAACCATTTCATCATAATCAAAAGCTTTATTGCGGCCCACGTCTTTGTCCTTATTTTCTATATCTGTCATGCTATATCACCATCTTACCTTGAAACCATTTCAAAAAAATTAATACCGCTCAAAAAGCGCACTCATTTTTTAAAATGACGTAAGCAGATTTTATATTCAAGAATTTAAAAATAAAATTAGTAAATAGATAAAAGAGGCCTATTGTAAGAGCGAAAAATTCCTCTTATTTCCCCTATTTCATAGAAAATGGGATCAAGACAAATCGCTTTTTTACAACAAAGCCCCTTTAATTTTTTAAGTTTGATGATTTAGAAGCTTTTATGATCCAAGTATGCTTTCTTCCATTATAAGGATTGGGACCTGAATCATATTCAATGGAAGCATTCTTAAACCCGATCTCTCTCAGAGTCTTTAAAATAGAAATCTTTTGAGTTTCCATATAATAATAGACATCAAATAAATTAAAATAACCTTGGTATTGATGGTTATTTTCCATATAATACCCGACCAAGCCATTTTGTATCATACCGGCCATCGTTGGCTTATTGACACCAAAATTTTCTGCAAATACCTCAACATCTTTATCAATAATACTATAATCAGTATATTTTTGAGGTAGGGTCTGCCTTTTGCAAAAGTGCCGAAAGAGTTCCCGGAGTTTTTGTACCACTCTCAGAATAAGGGGCTGCATTTTTTAGATATTTTAAGTCACATTTTACTTCTTGTATTAATTTTGTTAAAGATTCGCCATATTCATCTGGCAAATAAACAGCATGCGGCATGTGCTCTATGATAACCTCCCCACTATCTGCTAAAATATTAAAAGCATTTTTTAGAGCTGGGCTGGCAATAAAAGAGGCGTAATATTATTTTCAGGCTCATTTTCAACACATGAAGGAAACCATTCAAAGAAAATGCACGTAGGAGGACTTCCTAAAGCTTCTATAATTTTCTCAGGCTTTGTTTTTACAAAATCTAAAGCTAAATGTTCATAATCCCCTTTTTGATGAAGAGGAGCTAAGTCAACACTTACAACGCGTCCTTGGAAGCTGTTTATGTGGGTAAAATCAGCAGCATCTTGTCCTATAAGCTTTGCAACACTTGGCTTAACCCAACCTTTTTCATATGTATTTCCAACAATAAGAGTTAATTGTTTCTTTGCAGAGTTGGACTCTATGTCTGCCTCAGTAGCAACAATTGGGTTTTGAAAGAAGAAAGTACTCAGAAAAACAAATAGAAAGAGTTTATTTTTAGACGTGATTAAGATACCCATTTATGAAATTCTATACGTTATGAAATAATCCATCAATGATGCTTAACTTAATTACCCTACACTTGACAAAAAGACAATAAAAAAGCAAAATGATGTGAATTAAAATTAGAAAAAGTTCTTACGAATATCCGAAAAAATGAAATGAACTCACAAATTTTTCAGCGCATGAAAAATTAATGTGCGTACCATTGTGCGATTAAAGTGAGGGGCTTCTGTTGCCCGGTGCCCCTCGAACCGCTAACGATAACTAAGCAGCAGCATAAGCTGTTGCAGCCTCTACACCATTGTTATTGATGGCTTGAGGTACATTACCATTAAGAGCAAATTTTGATTTGCCATTTACTATTTTTAGTCCATTTGCGACGGTACCATGTCGAGCGAAAGCTTCTACCTTTGAGCGTACGTCGATCCTATTTCGCCCCCACCAAAGCTGTGCGTTTAAAGCCTTCACAGGTTTGGTGGAGGCGCCGGGTACCGCCCCCGGGTCCGTCCCACCTATTCCGTAGCGCGTTTATCGCCATAGTTAGGAAACCCTAACAAACCTATTATACTAAATTTTTCTAAGAAAAGGAAGAGAAACTCTAGAACCTTTACATTTTCTCTGTTAGTCTTTGGCCATTAAAAAAGGAAGTTGCCGATGACAGAATTTAAATTTCTTCCCCTTCAAGATGCCGATGTCTTCCAGGCTATTGAGCACGAGCTTCATCGTCAACAAACCCAACTCGAGATGATTGCTTCCGAAAATTTCGTTTCTCCCGCTGTCCTCGAGGCTCAGGGCAGCATTATGACGAATAAATATGCAGAAGGATATCCTGGACACCGTTACTATGGAGGATGCACTTATGTGGATCAAGTTGAGACCCTTGCCATAGAGCGGGCGAAACAACTTTTTAATTGCACTTATGTAAATGTACAACCACATTCGGGATCACAAGCGAACCAAGCTGTATTTTTAGCACTTCTGAAGCCAGGTGATACCTTTTTAGGGATGGATCTTAACTGCGGTGGACATCTCACCCATGGTTCAGCCGTGAATATGTCAGGCAAATGGTTTAACGCCGTTAGTTATCCTGTCCATAAAGAAACTCATCTTTTAGATTATGATCTTATCGAGGAACTTGCCCTAAAACATAAACCTAAGCTGATTATTGCCGGGGGCTCCGCTTATCCTCGCATCATTGATTTTGAACGCTTTAGAAAGATTGCTGACCAGATTAGCGCTTACTTAATGGTAGATATGGCCCATTTTGCGGGATTAGTTGCTGGGGGCGTTTTCCCCTCACCTCTTCCCCATGCGCATGTTGTCACAACGACCACTCATAAAACTTTACGAGGTCCTCGCGGGGGAATGATCCTTTCCAATCATCAAGATATAGGAAAGAAATTTAATTCAGCTATCTTTCCCGGTGCTCAAGGCGGCCCTTTAATGCACGTTATTGCCGCAAAAGCCGTTGCGTTCAAAGAAGCGCTTTCTCCTACTTTTAAGCACTATGCAACTCAAGTTGTTAAAAACGCGCAAACTCTCGTGAAAACATTGACCGAGCAAGGATTTAATATCACAACCAAAGGGACAGATTGCCATCTTTTACTTGTTGATTTGCAGCATCAAAAATTAACGGGCCATGAAGCTTGTGAGGCTCTTGAGCACGCCGGAATCACTTGCAATAAAAATGGAATCCCTTTTGACCCTTTGCCTCCCTTAAAAACTTCTGGGATTCGTTTAGGTTCTCCAGCTCTCACCACGCGAGGCATGGGGGAAGCAGAATTCGAAGAAATTGGATTGATGATCGCAGAATTATTAAAAAGTCTTCGCCAAGGAGATCTTACAGCCACACAACAAAAGATTCGGCAAAAGGTTACTCATCTTTGTCAGGCCTTTCCTCTTTATAAGGATTTTTAATGCGCTGCCCCTTTTGTGGTCACCCTGATACGGCGGTCAAAGACTCACGAGCCATCGAAGAAAACGTGGGGATTCGTCGGCGTAGACATTGCACGGATTGTGGAGCCCGCTTCACAACCGTTGAGCGCGTTCAACTTCTTCCGTTAAAAATTATCAAGAAAAATGGAGAACTTGAACCTTTTGAGCGCGAAAAACTCTCTCATTCAATGGAGTTAGCTCTTCATAAACGGCCCATTGATAATGACAGAAGAGAACGCGTGATTAGCAGTATTGTAAGACAACTTGAATCTTGCGGAGAAACTGAAATTCCCTCCACTAAAATTGGTGAAATGGTAATGCAATCTCTTTATGAGCTTGATAAAGTTGCTTACGTTCGTTTTGCTTCTGTTTATCAAGATTTTGATGTTCCTGGAGACTTCAAGAATTTCATTAGAGATCTAGATTCATCAGAAGAACAAGATCCCACCTAAGATAGGCCTTCCCATGAGCTTAATTTCTATTATTATCGTCTTTACTCTCTTTTGGTGGTTATCTTTCTTTTCTCTGCTTCCTTTGGGACTAAAAAAAGAAATTAACCCTCCCCAAGGGCATGATAGAGGAGCCCCCTCAAAACATGGTTTAGGCCTGAAATTTCTCTTCACAACGATAATAGCTTTTATCTTAACAACCCTGGTCTATTGGATCGCTGAAAATAATTGGGTTTCACTATGGACTTAAGCCAATATTTTTCCAAAAATTAAGATAAAATGTCCTATAACCTCCTCAAAATGATAGAATATTAAAAATGAGACCCCATTTTTCTCACCAATTTAAACTTTCAGGAGGGTATGCCCTCTGTCCAATTTTTTTATTTTTAATCATTTTTATCGGAAGTGGCATTTATTTTAGCTTTCAAGGAATGCCTTTTGCTTTTTATCAAATTTCAGCAACTGTAGCGATTTTACCTGCCATTATCTTAGCGATCACATTGGGAGAGGGAACTTTTACCACAAAGCTTAATCACTTCATCGAAGGTGTTCGAGATAATAGCATCATTACAATGTGTATGATCTATCTGTTAGCAGGTGCTTATACCGAAGTATTAAAAGGTATTGGTGGCGTTGAAGCGACCGTTAATCTAACGCTTGCCTTTCTTCCAACACAAGCGACCCTACCTGGGATTTTTATCCTGAGTGCCTTTATTGCAACCGCCATGGGAACCTCCATGGGTACGATTGCAGCCATGGCGCCGATTGCTTTTGGAATTGCCAATGCCACAGGACTTTCAATTCCTCTTACACTGGGAACTGTGGTTGGTGGGGCAATGTTTGGTGATAACCTTTCTCTCATCTCCGACACGACGATTGCAGCCGTTCAAACGCAAGGAGGAAGCCTTAAAGAAAAATTCAAAATTAATAGCTTAATCGCCTTACCCGCCATGCTTATAACGCTAATAATTTTGATCACCTACGGTTTTAATAATCCTTGTCAATCTTGCTTCCAGACAGAAGACTTTCAATGGATTGCCAGCACACCCTATTTCTTTGTCTTAGTCCTTGCTATTTCAGGGGTTAATGTATTTCTTGTTTTAACTTTTGGGATTTTATCAGCGGGTCTTATTGGGCTTAGTTTTACGCCTAATTATAACTTTATTACGTATGCCAAAAATATTTATCAAGGTTATGGCAGCATGCAAGAAATTCTTATCTTATCCCTCCTTATCGGCGGGTTAAGTCATCTCACAAAAATCCAAGGAGGATTGCGCTTTTTAATAAATCTAGCGACTCGATTTGTGCAAAAATTCTCTCAGAAAAAATCAAAACCGATTGCCGAAATTGCAATTGCTTCCATTGTAAGCGCTTGTGACATTTGTACCGCAAATAATACGATTTCAATCATTCTTAGCGGAGACGCAACCCGAGAACTCGCAAAAAAATATGATCTTAATCCTGCACGAAGCGCAACACTGATTGATCTCTTCTCTTGTGTGTTTCAAGGAATCTTGCCCTATAGTGCTCAAATTTTACTTGCAGGCTCGATCGCAGGGCTCTCTCCGTTAACTATTATACCTCATGTTTATTATTGTTATGCTTTGGGCATAATGGGCATTTATGCAATCCTTCTTCAAAAACCCAAATTTTCCCTTACAAAACAATAAAAAATTACCCCTAAAAAAAATAATAAACATAAAATTTATCTAGAATTTACCTCAAGAAAAATCATTACATTAATTAAAATTTAACTCATCTTCTATTATTCTAAAATTAACATGAGACAAATTAGAGATAAGTTAATGAAAAACATCTATTTTGATTCAATTATGGTGATTGAAAGACTCCATCGACTTTTTCTTGAAGTCACTCGAATTGAACTAGACCGCTTAAAAATAAAAGATATTAATAATGTACAGTGCTTTATCCTTTATAATATAGCAGAAAATCATCTCACAGTGGGTGAAATTTCTAATCGTGGATACTATCTTGGCTCCAATGTTACCTACAATCTTAAAAAAATGGTTGAAACGGGCTACTTAATACAAGAACAATCGTCTCATGATCGTCGCTCAAGCCACATCCGACTTTCAGAAAAAGGATTAAAACTATATCAAAGATTTGATCAGATCCTTTCTGAACATACAAAAAACATGAAACATAATGGTATTGCTGAACAAGACCTAAAAAATCTTAAATCCCTACTGGCTCGTCTTGAGTCTTTTTGGAATTTTACAGTCACTCATGATATGAGATTTTAGATTCATATTGGATAAGGAGTTATTTTTTATTTTAGCCCTTGTATTCCAATATTTCTAGCACTGATTCTTGAACTTGTTTGAGTCTCAAATCCGATAAATTTGGCGAATATAATACCTTTACATGCTGCCCTCGTGGGGCATAAATCTCTGGCTCGGAGGCATTCGACCACAAAACTAAGGTTGGACATTTCATTGCAGCAGCTAAATGTATGGATCCCGTATCATTCCCAATAATTGCAAGAGATTTTGAGGCTAAGACACCTATTTCAAAAAAGTTAGTTTTTTGGCTTAAATTATGAATAGTTGGAAAAATATTGAGAATACGATTGATCACCTCAATATCTTCAGCACCTCCTAATAAAACAGGATTAAATCCTTTATCTTTGAGCCATAGCGCAAATTCAGCATACCTCTCTGCTGGCCATCTTTTATATGCTCCCCTTAAAGAACTACCAGGCACCAAAAGTACCGCTTTTTTAGGAAAATCAAGATGACTTATCTCTCTCTTCAACCATGATAAATCGGGGAAAAGTTCTTCTTTCCCTTTTAGATCAAATCCTGCCATTTTCAATTGATCAGCGAATCTTAGAAAAGCATGAAGTTTCCTTCGATTTTCCCTCTTTTGAGGGTGTGAACATCCTGGAGCAATTCCCGACCATTCCGGGCGTTTTCCAGGACCTAAGAGTTTAAAATAAAGACCTGTCCTGTCTGAATTTTGTAAGTCGTATACGCGTTCGACATTCAACGATAAAAGTTGTGCCCGTAATTTCCCTATTAAAAAAGGATTTCTAGACCGTGCATCACCTATAATTTGATTAAAATAACCTGTCTTGCCCATCAAATCGATATAAGCGGGACTCGTCAAAAGAATAATATGAGCTTGAGAATGTTGATGCCGGATCTCTGCAAATGCTCCCATCGCATTTATCAGATCTCCAAGAGCGCCATGTTTAATGACCAGAATTTTTTTGTAGTTCTTTAAGAGCAAGCTCTTTATCCTTATAGAGGGTTAAAATAGTGATTTCTTTCCTATTTTTAACTTCATAAAAGGCTATTTACAAATATTATTATGAGCTTAAATTTAATAAAATGAAGGTGCTACTTACACGTCCTCAATATGATTCTCAGAAACTTGCAAAAGATCTCCAGGATTACGGGATTGAAAGTCATATCAATCCATTACTTGAGATTGAACAAAAACATTTTCAGTATGATCCAGAACGTGCTCAAGCTTTTGTTATAACAAGCTTAAATGGCCTTCGATCCTTTGCCACCCAAAATCAAGAAAGATCTCTTCCTCTTTTTGTTGTGGGGCAAGAATCGATGAACCTTGCATCTTCTTTTCATTTCAAAAAAATCATCCCAGGAAATGGAACTGCCCTCTCTCTTTTACCTCTCATACAAACAACATGCTCTCCAGCAGAAAAAGAAATCGCCTGTATTACGGGAGATTATATCCATACAGATCTTATCTTACCTCTTACTGAGCTTGGTTTCTCCGCCAAACAGATTATTGCGTATAATACAATTGAATGTACTTCTCTCGATCTTCAAACTCAGAATTTTTTGAAAGATAAAACCATTTCAGTCGTCACTTTTTTTTCTCCCCGCAGCGCCCAAATATTTGCTAAACTGGTCGAGAATTATAAAGATTTATGTCAGTTTCTTTATGGGGTTTGCTTAAGTCCAGAAATTTCAAACATTGTTTCTGAAATAAAATGGCGGAAACTTTATACAGCTGCATCCCCAAGCCGGCAAGAAATCATTGAAATTCTAAAAGATTTAAAAAAGGAGAATATCCTGTGAATGAAAATGAACACGCTCAAGAAACAAAAACCTCTATAGATTCAGAACAAGAACATCCTAACTCTTTCCTCTTAAAAAAAATTCTTTTTGCAAATATTATTATTTTTGGGTTTGTCCTGATTGGTATTGCACTTGTCATTCGTCATTTTAACCCTACTCAAGCTGTTAACACACTTACAACTGACCTTCATAAACTCGAAAAAAGACTTGCTCTGACAGAAGAAAAGATAAAACTGTATGAGACATATTTTCTTACTCTTAATAATCAATTAGAACTTCTTGCCGCAGATAAAAATGAACCAACGAAGAATGAATCGACCCAACAAAAAACAGATACGTCTTACCAAGCCCTTATCATTGAATTCAAATCTCTCATGGACACTGAAACTTCTTCGCCCCTTTCGATTCCCTTATTGGAAGAGGGAAGATTTTTTAAGTGGCTGACACGCCATATTCAAATTAAAGAAACTCCCCATCACCAAATATACAAAAAAGCTTACGAATTTCTTAAAGAAGGAAACCTTTTACAAGCGATAGAACTCCTTCGCCCTTTAGGGAACGACCCTGCCTCTTCTCTTCATCATTGGCTTGCAAAAGCAACAAATTTTCAAAAATCGCTCTCTAGAGGAGATGAGTCATGAAAAAAATATTTTTCTATTTATTAACAAGCTTATTTTTAGGAAGTCTGATTCTTTATTTACAATGGCAGGCTGGACATATCACCCTTAGTTGGGGAGATTATCAGATTGAAACAACAGCAGGAATTCTGTTTTTATTCCTTATTACTTTCTTCATCATTTTCAATATATCTTCTCAGTTTTTATCTTTTATTTTTAACTGGCGAAAATATAATCAAGCACGGCATCGTAAAAAAATTCCAGAAGTCATTCTTGCAACTTTTACAGCTCTAGAACGTGGCCTTCCGAAAATTGCCCTTGAAAAAGCCAAATTTATCCAAAAATATAGCCCTACCGCAGGGCTTGGCGAATACTTTGAAGCAATGGCCTTAATGGCATTGAATGACGATGAACAAGCCAAAACTATTTTTAAAATTATGACGACTTTCAAAGGTGTTGAATATCTAGGATGGCAAGGTCTATCGCGTCTTAGTTTAAAAGAAGATCGCCAAGCACAAGCTCAGGCGTATGCAGAAAAAGCTCTTCAATATTTTCCAGATTCACCATGCGCCCTTAAAATCATTTATGAACAAGCTCAAGCCTTAGGTGACTATAAAAAAGCTGAGTATGCTTTAAGTCAACTTAAGAAAATTGGCTACTTTGGAGATGACGTTATGAATGAGAAAAAAAGCGCCTTATTTGCAGGATGGGCTAAATCTTTAGAAGGGCAACAATCTCATAAAGAAGCTCTCTCCCGGGCAAAAAAAGCTTATCGAATTCACCCAGGAATCGAAGAAGGCAAAATTTTAGCGGAACTTCATATAAAACTTAATCATCGGTGGCGAGCTCAATTTCTAATCAAGCATCTTTGGAAACGATCGCCCGATCAAGAACTGCTCCAGCTCTATATCCACTCTGTGAAGCCTGAAACGCCTCTTAAGGCTTACGAAGCAATTCAAAAATTAACAGCCCATAATCAAGAGCATGAAGTTTCTTTAGTTGTTCTAGCGGAAGCTGCCCATAAAGCTAATCTCTGGGGAGCGACACAAGAGTATCTTCATCAACTCGCCAAAGTTACAAAAGACCCCTTAACGGTCAAGAATTTAGAAAAAAAATTCTCCCAGTATAACGCTTTAAATTAAAGCGATAAAAATAAGACGCTAATGAGATTATTTTATGAAAATTCTTAGTGGGAATAGTAATAAGCCTCTTGCCGAAAAGATCTCCTCTTTCCTGGGACTTCCCCTTGTAAAAACCTCTCTTAAAATATTTTCTGACAAAGAAATTTTTGTTGAAATTCTTGATGAATTAAAAGGAGAAGACGTTTTTCTTATTCAGGCGATTTCTTTTCCTGTCAACGATACTTTAATGGAGTTACTTATCACCCTGAATGCTTTAAAACAAAGCTCGCCTTGTTCTATTACTGTTGTCATTCCTTATTATGGTTATGCCCGTCAAGATCGGCTTATAACCAACCAATCTTCAGTTGCTTCAGAATTGATAGCCCAGCTTCTACAATCCACAAAAATCAAAAGAATTATCACCATTGATTTGCACGCCCCTCAAATCAAAAAATACTTTACGATTCCTCTTGATAATCTTTCAACAGCGCCCCTGTTTTGTAAAGATATCTTGACCTTCCATTCTTTAGAAAATCTTCTGATTGTCTCGCCTGATGCTGGAGGTCAAGACAGAGCACAAATGCTCGCCCATCATTTAAATGTAGACGTCATTACTTTACAGAAAGAAAGGAATGAAAGCTCAAGAACATGTACCATGAAACTCAATGCCTCAGTCGTTGATCAAAATTGCATTATTGTTGATGATATCGTGGATACAGCTGAAACTCTTTGTAAAGCTTCTGAACTCCTTATGGAAAAGGGAGCCAAGTCAGTGAATGCCTACTGTACACATCCTCTTCTTTCGGGCTCTGCTTTTGATAAAATCACTCTCTCCCCTTTGCAAGAAGTTGTCTTTACCGACAGTATCTTCACGCCTATGTCAGAAAAACAGCACCCTAAATTTCGCCATCTTTCGATTGCGTTTTTATTAGCCGAAGCTATCAGCTCTTGCGCTTAAGGGCCTCACCTAACGACGCGCAAGGACTAACCCTTCAATGCTAATTCTACTGTTAAATTCCTCAATTCGCGAGTAATCACAGTAAGATTTGCTAAATCCAAAGAATTTTGCAGAAAAGCTTCTTGAAGCAAGTTATCAAGAGATATTAACTTATCTTTTGAGGCCTTTGTCCAAAGTTCCATCAATATGGCTGTGTCGAGGTGAGCATTTTTCGGCACTTGATCATCAAAACTTAACACCTGTAACACGACTTCATTCTGGATATTAAATAAGTCTTCTTGAAGGCCTAAAATCGCAAGGCGATGCCATGATGTATTCGATTTGATCTTTTCAATCGCTTGTCGAAGTCGAGTAATCCCAAGTCGTGCCCCCACCATAAAATAAAAAGTCGAGATCTGCGCAATGCTATATCCCGTTTGTGACGCAATTAAGATGATATCTGGTGATAATGTCGCCACTTGAAGATGGGAAATCTCAAGCGCGAGTTTTTGTGGAAGGCCTAACTTTTCATAAAATGCAATCTGTTGTTGCAGAGTTAGATGACTCTGATCATCTAAGAAATGATTAAGATCTGCTAAAAAGGCCCCTGTTCCAAGTTTAAAAAGATGAGTTGATGCAGTGATATTGTCTTCCATTTTATAGTTACGAATCAACCATTTGATTGTTCTTCTCACCATATGCAAAATATCAATCATGACTTTTAGAAGTGTCTCTGGATGAATCAGTTTATCCAAACTTTCTAATTGTCTCCACAACGCCCGAAGATCAAAGACATTCCGAATAATGATATAGGCTCGGTAAACATCTTCAAGACGGCAATTTAATTTTGCCATGGTATCATAAATAAAGCTGGCACTGATGCGATTAACTATTTCATTTGTAATCTTAGTCGCCACAATTTCGCGCCTCAACGGATGCGCTAAAATTTCCTCTCGATAATCTCGACGCATACTATCTGGGAAATAATTTAAAAGATCTTCTTCAAACACAAAATCATCAAGAAGAGGAGACTTAAGGATTTCTTGATAAAAATCAATTTTGCTATAGGCCAATAGAATTGCAATTTCAGGTTTTGTAAGACCCTTTTGTAATGTTTGATGCTCCAACATCATGGCATCATCTGGGAGATATTCCAGGGCTCGATTCAGGATCCCTTTTGCTTCCAGTGTTCTCATAATTCGAATTTGCCCATCCAAAAGATTTGGCCCTTGAGCTTCAAGTAAACTGATCGCTTGTGCTTGCTTATAATTATCACGTAAAACAAGCTTAGAAACTTCCTCTGTCATAGATTCCAGCAACTTATTGCGCGCTTCCAAACTTAAACTTCCATCCAGGACAAGCCGATTCAAAAGAATCTTAATATTTACTTCATGGTCTGAGCAATTCACTCCCCCTGAATTATCGATGGCATCTGTATTAATACGCCCTCCTAGAGTCGCATATTCAATACGACCTAACTGCGTCACACCCAAATTGGCACCTTCTCCAATAACTTTACAGCGGAGTTCTTTTGCATTCACTCTCAATCCATCATTTGCACGATCACCTGCCTCTTGATGATTCTCTTTAGAGGATTTAATAAAAGTTCCAATCCCACCAAACCACAAAAGGTCCACATTCAATTTAAGAATAGCTTTTATGAGGTCTGAAGGCGTAATTTCGGTCACGTCAAAATTAAAAAGTCGTTGCATTTCAGGAGAAACAGAAATAATTTTGGCTGTCCGCTCAAACACTCCACCTCCTTTGGAAATAAAGGCAGAGTCATAATCTTTCCAAGTGGAACGAGGAAGCTCAAAAAGACGTTTGCGTTCAATATAACTCAATTGAGAATCTGGGGTTGGATCAACAAAGATATGTTGATGATTAAAGGCAGCCACGAGCTTTATTGTCTCGAATTGAAGCATCCCATTTCCGAAAACATCTCCTGACATATCCCCTACACCCGCAACAGTGAAGGGTGTTTTTTCGATAGGAATATCTAGTTCATAAAAATGACGTTTCACAGATTCCCAGACGCCTCGCGCCGTGATCCCAATCTTTTTATGATCATAACCACTGGATCCGCCCGAAGCAAAAGCATCATCCAACCAAAAATCGTACGCTTTAGAGACTTCGTTGGCATAGTCTGAAAAAGTCGCTGTTCCTTTATCTGCAGCAACCACAAGATAAGGATCATCTTCATCCCATCGCACAACAGCTTGAGGGGGAATCACCTTTCCATCTTTATAATTATCTGTGATATCCAATAAACCTTGAATCATCGTTTTATAACAGGTGATAGCCTCAGTTAGAATCTCCTCACGAGTTGCACTCTGTGAAACCGCTTTAAGGACAAATCCGCCTTTTGAGCCCACAGGCACAATGACCGTATTTTTAACCATCTGTGCTTTAAGAAGACCTAAAATTTCTGTTCGGTAATCTTCCAGGCGATCTGACCATCGAAGACCTCCTCGAGCAACTTTTCCACCCCGCAAGTGAATGGCTTCAAAGCGAGGAGAATAGATATAGATCTCAAATTTTGGCTTTGGCAGAGGAAGCTCATCAATTTGAAGGCAATCAAATTTAATAGACGTATACGTCTTAAAATTACCTTCTGCATCTTTTTGATAAAAATTTGTTCTTAAGGCTGCCTGTATCAGATTAAAAAATCTTCTTAAAATTTTATCTTCATCTGGATTTTGAATTTGATTAATCTTCTTCAAAATTTCTTGTTTTAGAAGTTGATCGTCAAGGGCAATTTCGGGATCAAATTTGCTGCCGAAAAATGTCACCAGCTGCTTTGTAATATCAGGATGTTTCAAGAAGGTTTGCTCTATATATTCTCGACTGAATGAAAACTGAAGCTGACGTAAATATTTACTTAAAACCCTCAAAATTAATCCTTCACGGGGCGTTATGTTTGCTCTTAAAATGAGCCGATTAATCCCATCATCTTCGATTAATCCTCCCTTTATTGCCTTTAACGCGTTAAAGAAATTCGTTTGAATTTCTTCAGCATTCACAGCGTAATTATCGCGCGTGATCATCTCAAAATCATGAATCCACACAGGTGCGGTAACCCCTTGAGGAGATACCACAAAAGGGATCTCTTTAATGATGCGAAGATCAAGATTTTCAAGCACAGGCAAAATATCTGAAAGCGCCATCGGATCCCCTGGATTAAAAACTTTCAGATGTAAGCAATGATTTGGCGCGCCATCGATCGTATAAAGACGAGCCTTAGGAATATTGTAATGACAAGCTAACTCTATGAGCTCAATATCAGCTTTAACGTCTGCTCCCTGAAAACGCTCTTGGTATCCTTTTGAGAACGCTTGAGAATAGCGTTGAAAGACTTTTTGTCCTTCATAATCATTAAAAGCTGAAACAAGAGTCATTCGTAAATCGTCTTTCCACGAACGCACGACTTTCACAATTTTTTCTTCAAGGTCTTCTGTATTATAATTTTCTTTAATACCCCCTTGGATATTAATCGTGTAATGAACGCGAGCAAGGGCGAAAGATCCAAATTGTGCTTTATAAACCGACAGCACTCCCTTTAAATTCTTTGCAAGTGTTTGTCCAATAAGATCACACAACTCTGAATCAAAACGCTCGCGCGGGATGTAAACGAGGCAAGACAAAAAGCGATTGAATTGATCTTGATGAATAAAAAGGGCAAATCTCTGGCGTTCTTGAAGATTTAAGACAGCAAGCCCAACTTCCGCTAATTGTTCAACACCGGCTTGAAAGAAATCATCTCGAGGGAGAGAATCCAGAATATGAATCAATGATTTTCCATCATGCCATGCCGGAACTAATCCTGTATAATCAAGAATATGTTCCAATTTTCGGCGCAACAAAGGAATGTCACGAACGCTGCTATCATAGGCAACAGAGGTAAAGAGTCCCATAAAAAGATGCATCCCAATGACCGTACCATCAGATGAAAAACGCTTGACCCCAATAACATCCATTGTCACGCCTCGATGAACACGCGAAACTTGACTTGCTTTATTAATAAATAAAGGCACAGGCTCTAAAATATATTGAAATGTCTGACTTTCAAAATCAACGCCCTCAAAAATTTTTGCGAGATCTTGGTATGTCTTTAGTTTCATAATACCAAGCTCTTCTGAGCATTGAATTTCTTTAAGTCCTTGAGTGGAACCTTCTCGGAAATCATAGGACGCGTATCCCAAAAACGTATAATGATCTTCCCGAATCCACGACAGAAAATTTAAAATTTCCTCTTGTTGATCACAATAAATCTGCGAACACGTCTTTTGAACATCTTCATGAGCAATTGAAGCTTTATCAAGCATCTTCTGCCAATCGGAAGTTGCATATCTCACATCCTGCAAAACGCCTTGAAGTTCTTCGACCAAAAGATCAACAAGTTCTGGATAAATTGATTCCACGATCTCACAATGGATCACTGATTCATATTGAGCGTCGGGAATTTCTTCCGTTAAATGAAATACATCTGTTAGTTTTCCTTCTTCATCTCGCTTCACTTTAATAACAGGATGAACAATTCTTTTGGCTTTAAGGTTATGTTTTTGCAGAAGTTGAATAAGGGAATCAACCAGGAATGACATATCATCATTGACAATATCAATCACTATCCGTTCAGCAAGAGGGGAAGACAAGGTCGTGTCTGGTTTCCAATAATAGATCCGAATTTTTGGTTTTCCAATTTCGCGTTCTTGGAAAAATTGCCATAGATCGACGACACCAACTGCCAAATTTTCAAGGGGAATTTTTCGCATATCATCAGAGGCAAGCGTTGCAAAAAATTGCTGTGTGAAGCTTTTGATAGACTCTCTGACGGCAACGCTTACTTTTTGTTGAACAAGTTCTGCGATCGCCTCTACACGCTCATTCAGCTGCTTTTTCTTCATTTTTAAGACCTTATCTGAATCATTTTCCATTTATTTTTACCTTGGCTTCACTCAAAAAGCTAGCTTACTTTTGCTTTGCTCTAAAGCCTTTATTAAAAACCTCAATCCATAAAAGATTTTTGTTTTTTGTCTATTTTCTCTGACCATTTTCTCTCTCCCTGCTATTTAATCATTAACCTGTTAAAAAATAATTATTTTGCGGGCTTTCTTTTCCCCTTCTTTCATGCACACATTGACGACCTTCTGTTGTCTACTGGCACCGTCTGGTTGCATCCCTCTCGTTCCTTTCAGTACATTCTTGTCAAAAGATGCTTCCTCTTCTAATTCTGCGTCATTCTTGGGCGTGTCCCGAGAATCTCAAGCAGCCTATAGATCGAACCTGTCACCTTTCGATCTCTCCCAAACCTTTCCATCACGAATCGGTCCATCACCATTTCCTTTCACCACCATCCCCCACTTGCACCGTGCCTCTCACGCACGCTGAGGGGTTCCTCCTCCTTTCATTTGGCAAAGAGAGGGTATTCGCTCAAATAAGAGCGTTAAAAAGAACTCTTCAGAGTTTGCTAGACTCTCTTAATTTTAAAGGACGGAAGGAGAGGAATTATTGAAGAAGATTGAAGGCTTTTTAAAGGCCTTCAAGGAAGGAAACCATCATCTCTGACCATCTACTATTAGACTACCATACAATGATACAAATTTCAAGAAAATTCAGCTCTTCAAACAGTAAAATAATTAATATAAATCAATAATTTATAAAATAATTTTCAGACAGGAAAAATTCATATTTATTAACTTATTGACATTTTTTATTGATGGAGGTAATTTCTTTAAATTCTTACTTACAATTCAGATAAGTCTTCTACATTTTTTGAGGCTAATCTTATACCCATTAAGGAAAATTAAACATGATGAAAAAAGTCGTTCAAACTCTTTGCACTCTCCTCCTCTCAACCACGATAGCTTGCGCAAGTGATCAACAAGATGAAAACCACAACCTAACTCACCTTAAAGCTATTAGCAACGGCACTTTGCATGATAAATCTTCATCATGGCAAGGAAAACTTGAAGATTTAGCGCCGTACAAAAATCTTCAAAATTTGTCAGTAGAAAATTTAGATAAATCCCACATGAATACATTCAACCAAATCTTAAGCAATCTTTCTTCTCTCCAGGAATTAGAATTAGGAGAATTAACTAATGCAACAGACAATGATACGGTGTCACTAGTTCGTGCTCTTCCCAATACCCTCCAAAAGTTGAGTCTGAACATGAGCCATGTGAGTCCACTTAGAGCCAAAGAAACTTTAGCTAAAAGCTTTCGAAGATTTTCTCAGCTCAAAAGCTTGAAATTACAAACATCAGGTATTACTGATAACAATCTTATAAACGTTTTTCCGACGTCTCTCACAAAGTTGGATGTAGATAATGGTGATATGCACTTCCATTATATTTTCAAAGAATTATCAACACTTTCTGAATTGCAAGTCCTAAAACTAGGTCATGTAGGTCATGTTGGTGGCAACTTTTTACTAGAAAATCTTAGCTCTCTTCCTACTCTTAAAGAATTCCATTGGAATTGTAGTAGATGGGTCATTCAAAATATATTAGAAGTAATACATACTCTTCCTCACACCCTCCAAGTATTGAAGTTAGAATACTCTTATCGTACTAAGCCACAAGAGGGCATCGTAGATTTAATTAAGTGGTTTCCTCCTCATCTTCAGGGTTTGCATTTATCGCATTTCGTACTCAACGATAACGCGATGCAAGCTTTAATGGCGGTCTCAACCAACCTTACCATCTTATCTTTAAGAAACAACAATATTCATAATGACGGCCTACAAGTCTTAATGTCGATGTTTCCTAAGAAATTTCTCAATCTACAAAAATTAGACTTATATGAAAATCTCTTTGATGAGGAAATAGCACAACATTTATTCACAATGTTGAGTTCGAATACAACCCTTCAAGATATTTCACTCTTTGAAGATACAAGAAATTTAAAATTTGAAGTACCACAGGAAAATTATACTCTGCAAAAATTAGGAGGTAATTACCAGCTAACAAAAACAACTCGACAAACATTAAACAATAATGTGAAACGTGCCGTAACACTTGAAGATTTAGCCTCTCCAAAATTCTTTCTAGCAAGTTAATAGCACGCAAGCTTGAGACATTCCTTAGGGGGTGAGTCAAGCTTGCTGTTTTGCTCCAACTGAGAGAAATTTTCTTAAACTCTTATAAGCTAATATGATTTTTATTGACCTGCTAATCTTAGATCACCACCAAGCTACAAAATTCAAGAAAATTCAGTGCAAAAATTAAATAAATAAAAGATATAAATCAAATAATTACCAAGTATTTTTTACATTCAAAAAATCATTTTTATTAACAAATTGACATTTTATTACAATTAAAGCTCATTTATTTAAACTCTGTCTTGTAATTTACAAATGCATTCTTATCTATACTTTAAGCAACTCTTATCCATACTTATTAACGAGGCAAACATAATGAACAAACTCGTCGCAACTCTTTGCTCTCTTCTCCTCTCAACCACAATCGCTTGCGCAAGTGATGATCAAGAGCAAAGACCTACTCATCTTAAAATTATTGCAGGAAAGAAAAACAATGATAAGCTCTCAGAGATGCCAGAAGGTATTGAATACTTATCTCAGTTCACAACCCTTACAGCAGTGGATGTAGATACAGAAGATTTAGAAGATTTAGAAAAAATACAATCTTTATTTTCTATGCTTTCAAAACATACCAATCTTCATGATCTCAAAATAGAATTTAATATCCCTCTTCTGAATCCCAAATCAAGCGATGTTGATGAGATTCTGCTAGAAAAATTAGAGCAATTAGCCTTAGCTCTTCCAAATTTTTCTTCGCTTCTTGCACTCGATATGAATTTGAATATGATTAATAGGCTGAATACCACCATCAACACAGTCTCCGAAAGTGTGAGATTTGGGAAGATGGCAAAAGTTTTAGCTTCTAATCTCCCCCCTAAACTTGAAAAGCTATCTTTAGGATGGAATTTATCCTTTCCTACAAAACATCTACAAAGCATGATTTCAGATCTTCCTTTTACTCTGCGAAAATTGAATTTAAGACATCACTGTGTTGATAATAGTATGCTCGAAATTTTAAGCCAATTTACCAATCTCGAAGCACTTGAATTAAGGTATTTTGAACAGAGAAAAATACTGAATCCTGAGCCAACAAAACCAAATTATACAATGTTGGGATCAACGATCTTTTCTCTACCAAATTTACAAGAGTTAAGTTTACATTTAGATCCTAATAGAGAATCTCCCTTTCCCTATCCACTTTATAGTAATTTTAAAGAATTGACTGAAAAACTCCCCCGAGATCTCAAAAGATTGAAAATTTACTACCATGCTGTTCTCAACGAGTGCCTAACACCAGACGGAAGTGCATTCTTGGCTCTTCCAGGGAAGCTTGAGGTATTGAGTTTAAATTCTATTCTTCCGAAACATAATATTAATAATTCTGAACCGTTGGAGTCACCGTTCGACGCTTTGACTCAAGTTCTTTCGCCCAACCTTCGAGAATTGGCTATAAAAAATCCTTTGAGCCATATCTGTCTGCAGGGTGAGAGAAGTAATCTAAATGATTATCTCATCTCAAAGTTTCCAACAAGTCTTCAAAAATTAACTTTGCATGCTTGCTGGATCACAAAAAGTAGAGCATCAGCTGTAGGAAAGGCACTCAATAATTATTTGCCTAATTTGGAAACACTTTTATTGTCGGATTCCTTGCTTATGGACAGTGCTCAAATTTTGATCAAAGAGATGAGATCAAATACAACTCTTACAAAGTTAGATATTAAATTCCCTACAAGAGAAGATATCACCCCCCTGATTGATGAAGTAAAAAACTGCTTAGAAGAAAATCTTACCCTTCAGATGGTAACCTTTTCTTTATTGGGTGAACAAATACCTGTATCTTTAGTACAGTTAGAAAGAAATAGAAAACGTAACCAAACGCTGACAAGACTTGCAGACCACCAAGTCTATCCAACAGTATTTCTTTAAAAAAAGAATCAGGCTTGCTTCTTCTTTTCAACAAGGCCTAGATAAGAGATAGAACTTTTTTTAATCATCTTTTTATCCACTCATAAAAACAGCTACAAATATCAAAAAAATTCCGTCTGTTTTTCAGATTTTTCTCCCCTTTTTGACGAATTTCTATTAGGATACGAAAATATTGACAAGTAACTAGAGAACCTTATGCCTATTCTATCAGATCTCTGGATCCGCGAGGCTGCGCTCACTCAAAACATGATTGAACCCTTTGTTGAACGCCAACAAAGTCAAGGCCTTATTTCTTATGGTTTATCTTCTTTTGGTTATGATGCTCGTGTTGCGAATGAATTTAAGATTTTTACCAATGTTGATAGCGCCGTGGTTGATCCCAAAAATTTTGATCATAATGGATTTGTCGATCGCGTGACAGATGTATGTATCATTCCCCCAAATAGTTTTGCGCTTGCGCGTACGGTTGAATATTTTCGGATTCCCCGAGATGTTTTAGTTATTTGCCTCGGAAAATCAACTTATGCCCGCTGCGGAATTATTGTAAATGTGACCCCTTTAGAACCCGAATGGGAAGGTCACGTGACTCTAGAATTTTCAAATACAACCCCTCTTCCCGCGAAGATCTATGCAAATGAAGGAGCTTGCCAATTCCTCTTTCTAAAAGGCGAACAAGCCTGCGAGGTCTCTTATAAGGATCGATCAGGGAAGTATATGGGGCAACGCGGTGTAACTTTACCACAGGTAGTAAAAGCAAATGGATAAGATTAAAATTGTAGGCGGTCGGACACTTTCTGGAAAAATTCGCATCTCAGGGGCAAAAAATGCTGCTCTTCCATTGATGTGTACAAGCCTGTTAACAAAAGAAGCCTTGATTTTAAAAAATCTGCCCCGCCTCGCCGATGTTTTTACACTTGGCAGTGTCCTAAGCCATCTGGGCGTTAAAACCACTTATGCAGGTCACACGGTCGGTGAACACCAAGCAACCTTCCATGCGCAAGGCCCCATCCTTCCTGAAGCGCCCTATGACCTTGTGCGCAAAATGCGAGCCTCTGTCCTTGTCTTGGGCCCTCTTCTAGCAAGAACCGGCTATGCAAAAGTTTCTCTTCCTGGTGGATGCGCCATTGGCAGTCGCCCTGTCGATGTTCATCTAAAAGGATTAGAAGCCTTAGGCGCTGAAATTACACTTGAAGACGGATATGTCATTGCAAAGGCCCCAAATGGCCTCAAAGGCGCAGAATTCTCATTCCCCATGGTGACCGTCACAGGCACTGAAAATATCCTCATGGCCGCAGTTTTAGCCCAAGGAACGACACGTCTATTAAATTGTGCGGTTGAACCTGAAGTAACCGACCTTGCCCATTGCCTCCAAAGCATGGGCGCCAAAATTGACGGCGTTGGAACCTCCATTTTAACCGTGACAGGCGTCTCTAGTCTCCATGGAACCACTTACTCTGTTCTACCAGACCGCATTGAGACGGGCACTTATGCGATGGCAGCCGGCATTACTGGCGGTGAAATAGAATTAGTGGGAACTGACTTAGACCTCATTCCAAGTGCGTCTCAGACCCTTGAGATGATGGGGATGACATTCCAAAAGACTCCTCAAGGATTTATTGCGAAAGGCCCGTCTCATCGCCTTAAAGCCATTGAAGTTATCACAGATCCATATCCTGGCTTTGCAACAGACTTACAAGCTCAACTCATGGCCCTTACATGCGTGGCAGATGGAACATCCCTTATCACGGAAACTATTTTCGAAAATCGCTTTATGCACGTGCCTGAGCTTGCTCGCATGGGCGCAGATATCACTATTAAAGGCAATACCGCCATCATCAAAGGCGTTGAGAGCTTAAAAGGTGCGCCTGTGATGGCAACAGACCTTCGCGCTTCTGTCTCTTTAGTGCTCGCCGCTCTAACTTCTTCGGAAGAAACGATGGTTAGTCGTGTTTATCATCTTGACCGCGGGTATGAAGAAATAGAGAATAAGCTTGGTGCCTGTGGTGCCAGTATTGAACGAGTCAGGGAGGACTCAACATATGACATTTCATCAACAACACACCCCGTTAAAGCTGCGTGCTGAAGATCAACAAGATCTGAGAGTGATGGGGGCCTATCTTCAAGATAGCCTCATTCCCATGACAGCTTTCTATTATAATAAAGAGGGAAAGCATTTTAGTATCTTAGCTAACCGTTTCTGTTGGGAAGTAAGCCCTCAACTTCATACAGGGACACCTCTGTATTCACGTGTGCATTCAGGCCTTCATTTTTCGCATGTTCATCATGTTCGCCATAAAGGGATTGATCTTAAAGATCCGACCAAAACAGTGAACCTTTTAACAATTCATGGCGATAAAGAAGGTGAGATCCATCTTTTGTTTTCAGATCAATGCGAGATTTGTCTCCATGTGGAAAAGATTATGTGTCATTTTCATGATCTTCACGAAGCTTGGTGGACGCATCAAAAACCTGAACATCCTTAAGTTCATCCTTCTAGAGACACTCTAAAACTCATCTGAGCCTCAAAATTTTGATGAGCTTGCCCACTTTTTAACTCTGTGATTTTCATCTTAATGACTCTCCTCCTCTTTTTGAATTGTTTTGTCCAAAAGGTTATTACCTTGCCTTATAAGAAAAATTTTCCTAAAATTTTACTTAATCTTTAATTTTTTTTGTGCTAACTGTCATAAAAATTAAAAAAGAAGAGCATCAAAGCCTCTCAAGGAGAATCTATCGTGAAGAAATTGATTTTAGCGACTCTGATATGCGTTATGGGATTTCAAAAGATATCATGCCAAGCATCTTCTCACACATCAGATTCCATGGAAGTGGATTGCTCTCCTACTTTATCTCTTACCTCAGCACCTTCGGCTAGTCTTGAACAAGACTTTAAGTCTATTGATGACATTCATACCATAATAAAAATAGCCTATTCTGAAGCTGAGTGGAAAAAATTAAAAAACGCTTATGACATCTTTGCACAACTCTCTCTTTCTGAAGAAACGTGGAAATCATATGCGGGACAACATAAGATTGATTATAGGTGGCCCTCCCAAACAACATGGAAAGAACAGGTCGGTGCCCACCTTTTTTTCCATCCTCAAGCCCTCGACTGGTTTGATTGTCCCTACAGAAGCCACTTATTGAAACGCTTTGATATCATTTGGGGATTTGCAATTAATGCAAAACTCAAAGATCCCCGTGGAAAATATTTACTTTGTAACACTCTCCAAAAAATACGCAGACACCGTAAATATGCCGAAGTTCCAATTTTAACAGAGTTTTTTGAAGGATATTTTGGCAAGGCAATTCAAGAATTAAAATCATATGAAGACGATCCAGATGCATGTTATTTATTAGGGCGCGGCATCACAGAAGACTTTTTTACTTGTATTTCGCGTTATGACGAGACTCTTTCTGCTCATGACCTGTTTAGGCGTCATCCTGACCATTTAAGAAATAAATATCATGCACTTATCACAGCATCTCAAGAATCAACAATGGAAGATTTCCTGATGCTTGCACAGCGAGGGTATTCCCGTGCTTATAGTGACGTGATAGAATTTCTTGACGGCATTGAAGACACCATTCCTAAAGAAAATATCTTAAAAGAAATTTCTGAAAAAGAGCATGACCCAACGCTACTCCTTGACCGAGGCTATCTTCTTTATGATGAACCAGAGGACAATGACGAAGCAAAGGAATTACAAGCTTCCATCTTTAGACAAGTAACGGAAAATTATAGAATAGCAACAGGGTATATTGAATTAGGGATACTACGAATTGAGGCTAACCATTTAACCGAAGAAACCGCTGATTTTTTTAGGAAGGCCGGAGAAATAAATGATCCTAGAGGATGGGAATACCTCATTAAATTTTGGGAAGAAAAATATAAATTTTCAAAAGCTAAAACAGATAAGAATAACCTTTCCGCCTCTATTAAAGAGGGGATGAGAGTTGGCCTACCATATGCTTATTCTCAAGGCCAATATTATTTCCCGGAAGAATTTTCCACAGAATGGGTTGAACTTTATGGCGCCCCTCTTCAAGGCGATATTAGAATAAATTGGGATGATCTACGTGTAGCTCCAGTTATGCAAAAAAGTATGATAAAAATCATTGAAAAATTCTTGACTGAAAGTTGAAATAAAAAAAAAGGTTCCTATATGAAGAAATAGATAAGACGTCTACTTTCTTCTAAGGAGCCTTGAGTTGAAATTTCGTTTTTTTTACTCTTTTATTATTTCTTTCAGCTTTTTAATAACTTTTAGTTTTGCGACTCCTTCCATACATGAAGATGAGTCTTCGCCTCAAGTTACTCTTAGAGTTCATGCAGTTGGCGAGGGAAACTGTGTCACTTTAGAAGTAAAAAATCCTCTTACAGGCCTCTCGGAATTTATGCTCGTGGATATCGGATCAAAAGCCTTTGCGAATGAAGCTGCTTACACGCAGTATCAAATTGAATCCATCCTCCAGAAAGAAAGTAATTCTAATTCAAATCAAGCATCCTCTTCACTTCATACACCCCTTAAGAAAAAAGGTGAACTCATCCCTCCTGAAAGCACCGTAAAATCACCGGATTGGGAAGATGCCATGGAAGATAAAGATACGATCATTCACTTAAGGCAAACGTATTTGGATAAATTTATTGAAGATATGCGCGGAATGTTAAAAAAACCTACAGAACCACAGCAGGAAAAAAAATCTCGGTCAAAAAAATCTACGCTGAGGAAAAATCAACAACAAGAGCAAACAAAAATCTCACCGATTGCCGTGAAGACAGTCGTTATTACACATCCCGATCAAGATCACTATGGCTGGTTGATGGAATTGTTTTCTCAAACAACTGATAAAATAGATTTTCTTATTTTTGGAGGTCTCCCGAGCCATTATTATCCAAGTGATCGAGACACATTTAAAGACTGGTTAAGAATTTGTCTAAACAATCAAACTCAAATTTTCTTCCCTGCCATTCAATATGACGCTTTAGATCCTAAAAATCTTGATCCTTTACAAATGCTTATTAAAATGGAAAAAAACGATGAATTTGCACCTCACATTTTCTCTGGAGATCCAAATTTCTCAAAATTGCCTTTTGCAAAAGCATTTGACTTCCATCCTCAAGTCACGATCTCTCTGCTGGCCGTCAACCCCATTCACAGTGGAGAACTTAACAACGTTCTTCGTCATGGAGATGATGAGACAGACGATAACAAGGATAGTCTCGTTATAAAAGTTCAACATGGTGACTCTTCTGTCATGCTCCCGGGAGATGCAACACAAGCAACAGTAAGATGCATTAAACTCAATTATAAAAATAATCTTGGTTTCTTAAGATCAACAGTCCTGCTTGCGAGCCATCATGGGGCTATCGAACATGGGTGTAATAGCCCAGAATTGATTAAACTTGTTGATCCTGAATATGTCATCATTAGCCATGGTCATCAGCATAATCATCCTACCCCTAAGGCATATGAAAATTTTAAGTTGCCTTCTCGTTTAAAGCAAGTTCCTGCGCATCATGTATTAGTTGGAAAAGATGCTAAAAAAGAAGAAAGCCTTCATACAACAACTAAAGCTATTTATTCCACGTTAAACAGTGGAACAATCACGATTGATCTATTACCTGGAGGATTGGACATCCGCACCAAGATTAGAAGCACTTTAGATACAACAGAAGAAATTGAAGAAATTGTGAAAGTTGAAGAAGATGACGAGCAAATACATTTATCTGTTCAAAAACCCCTTACAAAAAAACGGCATCCCTCTTCACCTGTTCCCATGCCTACATTAGAAGAAGAAAGTCCTGAAAGTAGCTCTAGCTCTTCTCCGGAAAAAAAAGCGCCCAGAAGATCAACAAGAACAGCGGAGAAAAGGGAAAAAAAGACCAGCGCTATTCAGACAACTTTACCCCCAATAGAAAAGGAAAGTACGGTTTCTTCTGTTCCTATAAGTGGAAAATCCGCGAAAAAGAACACAGCTAAAGCAACAAGTAGCTCAAGCTGATAATTCTTCCTAAGAATAAATACGGTAGGCCCGTTTCCCTTGGCTTGTGAGTAACTCATACGGATTCGTACCCGCTAAGGACGCCATTTCTCGAAGATTTTGAGCTGATGAATACACTGAAACCCAAGCGCCAACCTGACATAATGAGTCAGGAATATCCGTCACATCAACCATCATAAAGTCCATTGAGATGCGCCCCACGATCGGCGCCGAAAATTCTCCGATATAAACATGCCCTTTATTCGATAATTCTCGCATAATGCCATCAGCATAGCCAATTCCCAAGGTTGCTAAGCGTTTAGGTGTCTTACATTGATAAGTTGCATTATATCCAACACTTTGCCCTAAATGGGCTTCCTGAATCTGCACAATGGATGCATAAAGAGCTAAACTAGCCCTTAAATTATGCCTCTCGGGATAAGGATCTGCATACCCATAAAGCCCCAAGCCCGGGCGAACATAGTCATAATGATAAGCTTCCCCTAAAGCAATTCCATTGGAATTTGCAAGACTTACTGCCGTTTGAGGAAGCATCTTTAGACAACGTTCAAAAGCCTGACGTTGTTCTTCATTTTGAGGATTTTCCGGTTCATCACTGCTTGCCAAATGGCTTATAATCATCTCTAGCTGAAAAGAATCCATAGAACTTGGATCCTGGCTTAGACTCATAACATCTTGAAATGAAAGGCCATTCCGAGTCATTCCCGTATCAACATGAAGAATAGCTGGTAAAACTTGATTTTTTAACTGTCCAAACTTGGACCAGCGAGAAACCTGTCCCAGATCAACAAGAACAGGAATTAAATGAGACTCAAAAAAATAATCTTCAGTTCGCTCTAAAACGCCGCAAAAAACAATAATTTTTGCATCGTGATACGGCAATGCCTGACGAAGTCTTACACCTTCCTCAATAAAAGCAACACAGAAAATACGGCATCCTTGGGCATAAAGAGCTTGAGAGATTTGGCTCATTCCCAGTCCATAACTATCGGCTTTAACAACTGCCGCGATTTGGCATCCAGGTTTAAGGTGAGCTTGAGTTAAGACGTAATTATGTTGAATCGCCTGCAAATCAACCATCATGACCGAGGTTGTCGCCGCAGGCACACTTTTTAAGAAAGAGCTCCTCTCTGATTCCTGTTTAACGCCCTCCATACTGAGGCATCCGTTCAGATTCAACATAATTTCCAAATTTGGTCAAAGCGCCATCAAAGAATAATTTAACGTTGTTAATAGGCCCATGTCTTTGCTTAGCGACAATAACCTCAGCTAAATTATAAATTTCTTTCATTCTTGTTGACCATTCTGCGTGTTTATCAGAGTTGGGAGTTGGTTCCCGCCTGCTTTCATAATATTCTTCACGATAAACAAACATGACGACATCCGCATCTTGCTCAATCGATCCAGATTCACGTAAGTCCGCTAATTGAGGACGTTTATCTTCACGCTGCTCAACAGCACGCGAAAGCTGAGAAAGAGCAATAACGGGGACATTAAGCTCTTTTGCAAGCGTTTTAAGCCCTCTTGTTATCTCTGAAATTTCTTGAACCCGACTCTCTGAATTTCTTGAGCCTGAAGACCCTTGTAATAACTGTAAGTAGTCAACAACGATCATTGAAAGACCATGTTTGCGCTTAAGCCTACGCGCTCTCGTGCGTAAAGCTGAAATAGTCAACCCCGGCGTATCATCAATATAAAGAGGTAAATTTGCAAGACGACGACTTACTTCAAAAAACTTCTGGAAATCACCCTGAGGAATATCACCTCGTCGGATTCGATCAGAAGGCACCCCTGATTCTTGGGCTAACAGACGCGTTGCAAGCTGTTCAGACGACATTTCAAGGGAGAAAAAGGCAACAATTCCGCCATATATTTTTTGCTCAAGACCCGCTTCAGCGGCATTAAACGCGATGTTCGTGGCTAAGGCTGTCTTTCCCATCGAAGGACGACCTGCCAGAATGATGAGGTCTGAGGGATGCAAACCACCCAAAAGACCATCAAGATCTTTAAAACCGGATGTCACACCAACAATTTTATCTTCCCGCTTAAAGGCAAGTTCGGCAATTTGGATAGATTCTGTCAGCGCTTTGGAAAAAGGAACAAATCCACGATCAGCTTGACCGACAGTTGCCAAATCATACAAGCGTTGTTCCGCGCTTTCAATTTGTCGTTGAGCGCCATGTTCGACATCAGGAGTAAAAGCATTATTAACAACCTCCTCCCCTAAATCAATGAGCTGGCGTCTTAAATGAAGATCATAAATAAGCTCACCATAATGCTGAACACTTATGATGGAAACTACCGAAGCGGCAAGGTGAGCAAGGTACTGAGTTCCCCCAATTTCTTGAAGGGAATTGTCTTGTTCAAATGTGCTTTTAAGCGTAATGGGATCTGCAATTTGACCGCGCTCAATAAGCTTGGAAATAACTGCATAAATACGCCCATTCGCAGCGTTTGCAAAATGTTCCGCCATTAAAAAATCAGAGATTTTTTCATAAGCTTGATTATTATGCAGTAAAGCGCCTAAAAGGGCTTGTTCAGCCTCATAATTGTGAGGTGGAATACGGTCGTGTTCAAGAGTTGAAGAGGCCAATAGATTTCGATTTTCTGTGAGTGCAACAACGTTTCCTGTCATAACAACTCTCTTGTTGAGGGCTTAATATTTAAAAAGACGTACCTGAAAATTTTTCATAATGAGCCAAAGCAGATAATTTTTTTATACTCTGCCTTGGCATTATGAACAAGCGCTATTTAAAACTTAAGCGCTAACTCCTTCAGACTCTTTGGAGTTTTTAGAAGAAGCTTGTGCAAGTGCTTCTTCTTGTGTTTGAGCAACGTTAATAATAACTGTTTCTGCCACTTCTGGATGAAGCGCGATTTGAATTTGGTGCAAGCCAAGTGCTTTAATTGGCATACTTAAAATAGCTTGAGCACGTGTCACAGTAAAACCTGCAGCGGTCACTGCTTCAGCAATATCTTGAGGACGAACAGATCCGTAAAGGAGACCGTTATCACCTGCTTGACGCAAAATAATAACACTAAGGCCTTTCATCTTTGCGGCAACTGCTTCTGCTTCCTTTTTCAGTTGCAAGTTGTGAGCCTCAAGTTGGGCACGCTTTTGCTTAAATTCTTCAACCTTGTTCGCTGTCGCTCTTTCTGCTTTACCTTTAGGTAACAGAAAATTGCGAGCATAACCTGGCTTAACACGAACGATATCACCCATTTGTCCTAAATGTTCAACACGTTGTAATAGTATGACTTCCATATTTTTCTCCTAAATCTTAGACAATCGTTCTTTTAAATTGAGCCATGGCTCAAAAATTCCCACAATCAAAACGGGTAATAACGCTAACCAGCCGAACACTACCATAAGAGTATAAAAAATCCAAAGAAACAAATTTCTTTGTTTATATTTTGTTGAATAACTATGAACTATGGCAAGTCCTTCAAGGATAAACGCATTCAATAAAACCACGACCATGTTTATCGAAACCTGACTCGTTATTCCCCTTCCAAAAAAAGCAAGTATACCAATACCTGCAAATGTCCACCAAGGCCACCACGGAAGTTCAAAACGAATCATCGAAGGCGCTGGCCTTAGATTTCCCGACAATTTCTGCAATATATTCTGTGCTAGGATTCCATTGATCACTGTAAATAAAAATAAGAAACTCGCAAAAAGAGCTGGCAAAAGCATTACAAGTTGCGCAATGAAAGGTCGATAAAGAGTTTCTAACTCTGGATTAAGTTTTCCTAATCCCTCTAAGAGAGTTTGTTGGAGTGTTTGAAGATTCCCATTTACAAATAATGTAATCGTAAGAAAAGCCGTAAGGCCTAAAATATAAGCTATCAAATATGCAACAAGACGTCCCGTCGGATACCACTCAATCTCTTTATTTGATGTCTGCCGGTGACGTAAAGCCAAAGAAATCAGGACTAAACAAGGACCTAAGAAGAATAAACTTTGAAACAATGCTGATTTCACTCCCCCTAAGAGAGCAATACAGCAAGATGTTATAACGGAACTGATTAGAAATGGTCGTAGCCCATACTGGAGCCCAACAGAAAATAGAGGGATTTGATGAAAAAGAGCGGCTGCAACCCATAAAGGATTACCCGTTATAAAACCTTGAAAAAGGAGTGCCGTAAGCACTCCTCTTGCAAGAACCTGATGCCAGTCTTTGGACGACAAGGTCGTCACAATAAAGACTTTTTAACGAACAACGTAAGGCAACAAAGCTAAAAAGCGTGCACGCTTAATTGCAATGGCCAAATCACGTTGATGTTTTGCACTTACTGATGTAATACGTCTTGGAATAATTCTTCCACGTTCAGAAATATACTTCTGAAGAAGACGAACATCTTTGTAATCAATCTTAGGTGCACCTGGTTCACTAAAAGGACAACTTTTCCGACGACGGAAAAAATGACGACGTGGACCACCTTTTGACATTGGATCATTCATAATACTTTTCCTTAGTTTTCTAATTCTTCTTCAGTTCCAGAATCGCCATCTTCGGCATCTCTGTCACCACGCTCATGTGAAGGTGAATAGTCATCTCTTTGATAACGAGACGCTTTTAGAATAGCTGAAGGCCCTTTTTCATGCTCTTCAACAGCAATTGTCTGAAAACGAAGGATATCTTCATTGATCCGCATCACGCGCTCAACTTCTTTAATGGCAGCAGCAGGGGCTGTCGTATTTAATACAACATAGTGGCCGCGACGATTTTTCTTAATGAGGTAAGCAAGGGTACGAAGGCCACAATATTCATTGCGGATAATTTGGCCACCTTGATCTTTAATAATTCCAATAAATTTTTCTGCGAGAGTCTCGACTTGCGCAGGCGCTAAATCTTGACGCGCAATAATAACGATTTCATAATTATTCATATCAGCTCCCTATGGCTAATGGGTTGAAAAATCAACAGAGCCGGCAAAAAACCGGCAAGGAGATGTTTCCGTATAGCGTGTTCTATTAGAAAAAACAACTCAATTGTGTGTGAAATTTTAGCTTTGCAGAGAATACTTTTAAGTTAGTTTAAGTCGGAAAAGCGTGCACAGTATAAGGCTCATACGTCTTCATATCACTTTAGTGACGATAAGCTAATCTTGACTTTAAATGGAAATAATGTTACCAAAAAGACACTATTGAGATTTGAAAGCTATATAACTATGAAATATACTAAATTTTCCTTTATGTTCCTATTGGGTATAAGTTTTTTATTTCCCTTTCATGCTCTTTCATCAGCTCTTGATCTTAGCGAAGAAAAGAAAAGCCCTTATGCTTTGCCTATTCCATCCTCAGGTAAGGCAAACATTTCAACAGGTAAAGTCTTGTGGGATCAAGGAAAAGAACACTTTGAAAAGTACTATATAGGTCAACTTAAACCTCGGCATACACAAGATGAACTACGCTCATTATTCGATTTAATTGAAGAAACAGCTCGACAAGGAAAACTTTACACTCCGGTTCACTTCAAAAAAACGGGTAGCTTTGATGGCTTAACGCTTGATTTTGTGGTTAAAAAAGAAACAATTGTACAATTTTACTTGATGAATGCCTTTGATAAAGCGCTTGTTGAACTTTTGGATACTGCGAATGAGATAACTCAAAAAGCCATATATTTAAAATCGGATTTAGAAATTCTTAAAACTTATTTCTTTAATATTTGCGCTGTCTTAAAAAAGATCGAATTTATGACAAACAACGTGTTTGGCGTGACGAATGATGAATTTAATTTGCAAGAATTTACAAATTATTTTGGGCAAGTTAGCTATACGCCTGCAAATAATATTAAGCTTTATAGTCAAAACTTCGTCCACTCTATACTTGCTGAAAAAGAAGGTAAACTTTCAATCTACGATTATATCATCCATAATACACAACTTTACTATATGCTTTTTGTGAATCAGTATATTTTTATAGACTCACACTTAAAAGATCCCAAAAATCCTAACAGAAAATTGCTTAAGCGTACATGTGTTAACGGGAAATTAGGTGATTACAAGTTCGATTTTCAGGCAATGCCTCTTCCTAAGTTAAGTGAACTTAATTCTCTTCCTGAAACACTTGGGAATGATCAAATACTTCTTGAAAATGAGCCTGAAGAGCCTTCACAAAAAAATGAAGCAACTCTCCACCCTGAAATAAGTGTGCCTTCTGCTCTCCCAGAATCGACAGAAAAAAAAGCAGAAATAGCGTCTCCTATCCAACATAGCGCTGCAGAAACGCACTCCAAGCAAGAAGCTGCTATCGCCTCATCATCAACTTCATTGCCATCACCTGTTTTACCAGCTGCATCTCAAAGACGCCCTACCTTATCGTCATCCACCCCAAATGATTTAAAAGTAACAATTGATAAACTTAGTCAACTCGAAGATGTTTTAAAAAAACACGATGGGGGAGCGTCTGCTGGCATGAAAACTCGTCATTTTCTTAGTTTAGCGCAAGCTCTTAATAAATTAGGGTACTTTTCTCATTTTGAGGCTGACAAGAAAGAAGTAAAAATTAAGATCGATCCTACCGATCAAAATCCTGGTGTTGTGTCAGTTATGCATACGAATCATACAGGTACCTCTAAAGAAACCGGTATCACAAGACCAACAGCAGCAAAAATGCAGGAAATTGTCACAATTTTAAGAGAAAAAGCTCAAGCGTCATCTTCTACAGCAGAAAAGAGGGAGTAATAAATTTTTATTATTTAATATTGCCTTTGAATGTCTCCCAACAACGCCGGCAAATACCGGCAAGGAGATGTTTCTATATAGCAAAGAATCATCTTATTTCACTCTCCCTCATTTTTTTGCCAAAACCATCTCATAAACTCTCTTAAAATGACTTTATTTCAAAGATTAAATGCAATAATTGCATTTAACCTTTATAAAAAATTTGACAAATATACATTCACTACCCATATGATCATTAGAAGTCAGTTAAATCTAAAATAAAGAGGAAAACATGCGAAAAATGAAATCACTCCTATTGATGACAATTAGTGCTGCGACCTTCCAAAATTCTTGTCTAGCTTCTCCTATTTATAACGTCGATACAGAGATAGACGACAGCACTCCTCATTCAGGAAATGCAAGAAATTCTGCCCAACCATTCTTGGAAACAATGGTTCCGCCGCCTCCCAAAGTTTTTGATCCTCATGGCACCTTACTAAGGCCAGAAGGCGCTCCTTATAATATTGTGGGAACTCCTATGGACGTTGAACCTCAATTGCAGAGTGCCCCTTCACGACGCCTTCAATTAGGCCAAAAAAAACCATCAGCGCCTAGTTCAATCGCACAACCTGCAGCTCCCTCTTTTGAACCATTACCCCCAGCTTATACCCCTTATGTGGCCCCCTCTCCCCAACAATATTATGGCAAGCCACAGCAATATGGAAATTCTTCAGCTGCAGCTTATGCTCCCCGGACCGATGCTCCGTATGCAGCTCCTTCTTACTCCCCTCATCAAGAGCAACGACATCCCCAAAATTATCAACATGATGCTCCATTAGGACATTTCCCACAAGCACCACAAAATCAAGCGTATGATAGGCATCGGCAAAATTATCAACAAGCTTCTTCTTCGCACTCTGCTGCTCAAGAACAACGAGATTATCAGCATGCTCAACCTCCACATCAACAATATGGAGCCGCATCTTATAGTGCAGCTGCCCAGCATGATTATGTTGATCCCAAGCTCCCCCATAGTGTAACACCTTCTTCTCAAAAACTCCCTTACGGTGTGAGTTATCCTCCCGCTTCAAAACCTCAGGACATAACACTTTCTCCCGTAAACAGATTTACTCCTGGTATAACGCCCCCTCCCCCAGTAAAGAAGAGGACATTTTTTAAGGATGTAGCTCATCTATTTGCTGATGCTCCTTCGAAAAAAACAGCGGCAGTTTTACCAAATATTGAGGACTCTAAAAAAAGCTCTTCCTCTTCTCAATCCTTAAGAACCGAGTATGAGCTTTCAACAGCAGAAAAAAGACAAGCTGCACTAGACGCTTACGATAGTACAAAAAAATTGAGTTACATCTATTCCTCAGGTTCCTCAGATACGGAAGTGAAATTAATTGAAGCCGGAAAACCTCTTGATTTTTACCACGGCTTTTTGTCCACAGTAAAGTTTGTTCCTCTTTTCAAAACGTCTATTGTGTACGCCAATCAGCCCGCACAAATGGCTGCCCTTCAGTTATCAGCAGAAAAAGGAACAAAAGTTGGTATTTTAAATTTTGCGAACTCCACTCATCCCGGAGGAGGCGCTTTTTATGGTGCTAGTGGACAAGAAGAGAGTTTAATTCGTACAACAACTTTATTTTCTTCTCTCTCTCAAGTAATAGATCCAACTATTGACTTAGCACAACAACTTACACAAACATATCCAGCGATTAATTATAATGAGATAACAAATAGTATATTGGAAAAACTGAATGGGATTTTAATTTCTCAAGATGTGTCCCTTTTCCGTATTTTTTTTAAGGGAACATATCAAAATCTCGAAAAACCAAGGATGATTACAATTCTTACCTCTGCTGCTCCTAATTTAAACAAACCAAAACCCGAGAATTATGAAGAAATCATAAGACAAAGGGTTTACAGTCAACTGGCAGGTTTTTCTTTGAAAAAAATAGACTCCATTATCCTTGGCGCATGGGGATGTGGGGCATTTAGGAATGATCCAAGTTACATTGCATCTGTTTATAAAAGTCTCCTTGAAAATGAATTCAAAGGCATGTTTAAAAATGTTGTCTTTGCAATACCAAACGCAGAACTTTTAAAAACTTTTCAATTGAACGGACCAACAATTGTAAAAGAAGAGTAAGAAGTACTTTTAAGTACCTCTCTCTTATCTTTCATGAAATAGAGCTCCTAAGCTTTCATTCCTCTCTCAAGATAATTGAGGAAAAAATTAGGAACTCCTTTCGCACTCTTGGATAAGCGCATCAACAACACTGGGATCCGCCAGTGTTGAGATATCCCCTAAGTTTTCAATCTCATTTGCAGCAATCTTTCGTAAAATGCGCCGCATAATCTTCCCCGAACGTGTCTTTGGAAGACCTGGAGCCCACTGGATGATATCAGGGCTGGCAATCGCCCCTATATGCTTACGGACCTCTTGAATAAGTTCCTTTTTAAGATCTTCCGAAGGGTGATGTCCTTTATGCAGCGTCACAAAAGCATAAATTCCTTGTCCTTTAATATCATGCGGAAAACCCACCACAGCTGACTCAACAACTTTTGGATGCATATTTAAAGAACTTTCAACTTCTGCGGTTCCTAAACGATGTCCTGAGACATTGATCACATCATCAACTCGGCCCGTGATCCAATAATCTCCCTCTTCATCCCGGCGAGCTCCATCGCCAGTGAAATACATGCCAGGATACGTTTTAAAATAAGTATCGATGAATCGCTGATGATCCCCATACACAGATCGCATTTGCCCGGGCCATGAATCAAGCATTACTAAAGCCCCTTCGGTTTCATCTTCAAGAATTATACCTTGAGGATCAACAATAGCAGGTTTCGCCCCGAAAAAAGGTTGCATAGCAGACCCTGGCTTAAGATCATGAACACCTGGCAAAGGCGTCATTAAAATCCCGCCAGTCTCTGTTTGCCACCATGTATCCATGATAGGACAACGTTCTTCTCCTACGACGTGATAATACCATTCCCACGCTTCAGGGTTGATAGGCTCACCGACCGATCCTAACACTCTTAAAGAGTGTCTTTTTGTTTTCTTAACAGCCTCATCGCCTTCTCGCATCAGCGCCCGGATAGCGGTGGGAGCTGTATAGAAGATATTCACTTGATGCTTATCAATCACTTCCCAAAAACGAGACGCATCAGGATAAGAAGGGACACCTTCAAACATTAGAGTCGTTGCACCATTAGCAAGAGGCCCATACAACACATAACTATGCCCCGTAATCCATCCCACATCCGCCGTGCACCAATAAACATCGCCCGGATAATAATCAAAGATCACTTGATGCGTGAGAGACGCAAATACTAAATACCCCCCAGTTGTATGAAGAACGCCTTTAGGTTTCCCTGTGGATCCAGACGTATACAAAATAAACAAAGGATCTTCAGCATTCATCTCAACGGGCGCACACTCCTGAGAAGCATTAGCCATTAAGTCATGATACCAATGATCTCGTGAAGACATAAAAGGAACGGTATTTCCGGTCCTCTTCACCACAAGCACAGACTCAACCGAGGTGACTTCGGGTCTTGCCAACGCCTCGTCTACGTTCTTTTTCAACGGAATTATCTTGCCGCCCCGAACACCTTCATCCGCCGTAATCACAAGTTTAGAATCACAATCCACGATGCGATCCGCTAACGACTCAGGTGAGAATCCACCAAAAACAACTGAATGAATCGCTCCTATTCGGGCACACGCCAACATTGCAACAGCGGCCTCAGGAATCATCGGTAGATAAATCGTTACGCGATCTCCTTGTTCTATTCCCAACGTTTTCAGAATATTGGAACACTTGCAAACTTGTTCATGTAATTCTCGGTACGTAATTTTTTGAGAGTCTTGAGGATCGTCTCCCTCCCAAATAATAGCGACCTGATCCCCTCGCTCTGCCAAATGCCGATCAAGACAATTCGCCGCCACGTTCAACGTTCCATCTTCAAACCATTTGATCCGAAAATCTTCTAGGTTAAAAGAGGTATCCTTAACTTTGGTAAAAGGTTTAATCCAAGTGATCCTCTGCGCTTGTTCTCGCCAAAATATCTCACTATTTTCAATGGATTGAGCATAAAGCTTTCCATATTTTTCTGGCGTTAACGTTGCAGGTCTTGCTTTGTACGCGTGCTTAATATATGTCATCCTATCTCCATTTCAAACCAAGCATAAAAAACAATCTCTAAAAGGGTCAAGAGCTGACGTTTCTTTTTTTCGCCATTTCTTCATAAAATTGTTTCTATCCTTCTCCCTGTTTATTTCATAAATTTTAAATTATTCTTAACAAACTTCTTTTTAGTCCATTTTCCTTCTTTTTTCTTTTCTCAATTTCTATTCAGGCCTCACCTATGAACACTGTCCTTTCTATTTCCGTCATTCTTGGATGTGTCCCGAGAAACTCAAGGGGCCGATAGATCTCACCAATCACCAGTCGATCTATTCCAACTTTATCTAGGTGGACTGAATAGCCGCCGCCCTTCTCTACCATCTGTTGTTCTCTCTCTTCATCTCCAAAGGTCAGATCCCACCACCGATTAAAGGACTGATCATCAGGACTTTGGGGGGGTCTCGCTGAGAAGGAAAGCAAATTCCTTCCGTCCTCAAAACTTCCCTTAACACTCTCTTGTGAGAATCTTTCTTTGTTGTTGAGATCTCTCCACAAAGATGAGACCCTCTCTTACCGTTTGTTACGTCGTTATACTGTTCCATCATTTTATGACTCCCTGTTTATTGTTATATACTTTACTTATGATGAGCCTTTTGCCCTTCTCTCTATCTGCATAAAGCTTAAGAAAAATAAAGACGAACAACCTGGTTCTTTCATCCCCCACGTGTGTCCAGTCTTTACTCTCCCAAGCGACCCCTCTTCTCCCTTTGGCCTCGAGGTTCCATTGAGAGGCAAGAAGAGTCTCTTGATCTTGCTTTTTTCACAGGAAATGATCCCCTGAAAAAAGACAAAGATAGGGCATTCGCTCAAAAAGAGCGTTAAAAAGCTTATCTTCTTTAATAAGATAGGTATTTATATCCCTATTTTATTAAGACGGTAGTTGAGGATTTAGTGAAAGAATTACGAGGGGTTGTAAGGCCCGCGTAAGGGAAGAAAATCATCTCTGACCATCTACTACCAGATTATCATAAACAGATACAAATATCAAGAAAAAATTGTTTCATAATCAAACAAATAACTCATACAAACCAATAGTTTATAAAATAATTTTTAGCCTCAAAAACCCATAATTATTAACTAATTGACATTTTTATTTTGATAGGATATCTTTAAAAAAAATTATAGTATCTCTTGTAATTTAAATAAGATTTCTTATCTATTTTTCAGGCAATATTAATTATTAGTTATCAAAGGTAAATATAATGAAAAAACTCGTCGCAACTCTTTGTTCTCTTCTCATCTCAACCACAATCGCTTGCGCAAGTGATCTTAGTCACTCTCCAGATGAAGAACTCCCCAAATATAACCTTTGCTTAACAACCCCTCCCTCGGGGAACCGCATTTATTTTGGAATTGATGTTAAAACTCATTCATTATCTTGGGGACAAAGAATGCAAGACTTAGATGAGCTCAACAGTCTTCATATATTTTCAGGGCAAAACTTAACTTTTACAAAATTCGTTGAAGTCCTGCCTAAGCTTTCAAAGTACACAAATTTTAGCATACTGCGCCTTGAACAACTAACTTATGACTTTAAATTTATTCCTCATGCGGAAACTTTTCAAGCCCTAGAACTGGCACTTAGAAAATTTTCAAATCTGAAAAAACTGGTTATTGATAATAATCACCTTGATCAACGAATTATAAGAATTCTTGCCCCAACGCTTCCCGATACTCTTGAAGAGCTAGACCTCAGCGGGAATACTATTGACCCGGAAGAATTGCTATCTTTACTCTCATCAGATCTTCCTTCCTCTCTTCGAACGTTGAAATTGCCAAATGCCCCATTAAAATCACTAATATTAAGATTTACTTCTAACGCACCACAAGATTTACTCTCGAAACTTCCTTCTGGCCTTCACGTATTAGATTTAGGTACAACGGAATTTAATGACATCGAGATTCAGAATTTACCACAATTTACCAATCTCACGACATTAAGATTAACATATTCAGGTAAAAACAAGGAATTAGCACAACTGATTTCACCTCTTTCTCATCTTCGAGAATTGGATTTAGCTTCAGAGAAAGATACTCAAAATATGGACGCTGTAATGCAAGCACTCCCTATCTCTCTTCAAACATTGAAATTAGAAAATTGGTTAGATGAAAAACAGACTGAATCTTTAATCCAATCGATACCAAACGATCTTACAGCCTTATATTTAAGGGGGTTAAAAATAGGTGATCCTGCAATGGAATCCTTAATCTCAATTTTTTCTCATAAAATCAAATCATTAGGCGTGACAGACTGTTTTGCGTATAATGATAAAAGAGTATTGCAAATTTTAATTTCAGCAGTTGCAGTTTCCGAAAATTTCCCCCAGCTACAGGAATTAAAAGTGCGCTATAGTAATGATTTAACTCCAACAGATACAAAAAATTTAATTAATCAATTGAAATTGAATACTACACTTCAAGATCTTTCTTTATCAAATAGCAGTGAGATATAGTAAGATAGAGAAAAAAGTGGCTCGAATTTTTGAAAATACTCGTTACAAGATAAAAAGTAAGAGAAAATAAAAGGGTTGATCACGACCAATAAGAGGCAAGCTTGATAACTTCTTCAGGAAAATACTCAAGCTTGCTTCCGATTGTTAAGCCAATAATGGTTACAAAGACTTCGCGAGTTGGTCAAATTTCATTAGGGTCTTAAGCAGATTCGGTAAATCCTTAAGATAAACCATATTGGGGCCATCGCTTGGCGCTTGATCTGGATCCTGGTGCGTTTCAAGGAAAACACCGGCTACTCCCACAGATACAGCCGCCCGCGCTAAGACAGGCACGAATTCACGCTGCCCGCCACTGCTGGTTCCCTGCCCGCCTGGCTGCTGAACAGAATGGGTCGCATCAAAGACAACGGGACACCCCGTGTCTTTGAGTACAGGCAAGGCCCGCATATCGGAAACTAAGGTGTTGTACCCAAAAGAAACTCCACGTTCACAGACAATCACTTGCGTGTTTCCAAAGCTTTCAAATTTTGCCACGACATTTTTCATGTCCCAAGGCGCTAAAAACTGACCTTTTTTAACATGAATGGGTTTTCCTGTTTTAGCCGCTGCCTCTAAAAGATCCGTTTGACGACATAAGAAAGCCGGAATTTGAAGGATATCAACGACTTCAGCGACAATCGCGCATTGCTCAGCCGTATGAACATCTGTAATAACAGGCAAACCACTTTTTTCGCGAATCTCTGCCAAAATGGGTAAGGCTTTCTCAAGTCCTAAACCACGAGAATTTACCATGCTTGAGCGATTCGCCTTATCAAATGAAGTCTTATAGACAATCGGAATATTGAGCTTATCAGAAATTTCCCGAATGGCCGCTGACATTTCAAGACCATGGGCCCGACTTTCAAGTGCGCAAGGGCCTGCAAAAACGGCCAAGGGTAAATCATTCCCAAACGTGACTTGCTTTACCTCGGGGGTTCCAATGATAACATGGCGTTGAGAAGTCATTCTGGGGTTCCTTTCTTTTGAAGAGCAGCTTCAATAAACGATTTAAATAACGGATGAGGATCAAAAGGACGCGACCTTAATTCGGGGTGAAACTGAACTCCCACAAACCAAGGATGATCTGTTAACTCAACAACTTCAGGCAATAAACCATCCGGTGAGAGACCACTAAACTTGAGTCCTGCTTTTTCAAATTTTTCACGATAATTTAGATTGAGTTCAAACCGATGACGGTGACGCTCTTGAATTGATGTCGTTCCATAAATCTTTTGAATCAAACTTCCTGGCTCCAATGCTGCAGGATAAAGGCCAAGGCGCATTGTCCCGCCTAAATCGTCTTCTGCACTTCGGCGTTCTTTGACATCACCATTCAACCATTCTGTAAGCAATCCTATCACAGGCTCAGACGTAGCGCCAAATTCAGTTGTATTAGCCTTTTCAATGCCAACAATGTGTCGTGCAACTTCAATGACCGCGAGTTGCATTCCAAAGCAAATTCCCAAGTAAGGAATTTTTTGCTCACGAGCGTATTGGATAGCCGCCATCATACCAGCGGTGCCTCGCTCTCCATAACCGCCAGGAACAAGAATTGCTTTTTTATCCTTCAGCCGCTCAGCAACCGTATGAGGCTCTTTTTCAAAAGATTCTGCCTCAATCCACTCAATATTAACGCGAACGTTATTCGCGATACCGCCATGGGTTAGCGCTTCAGCGAGCGACTTATCTGCATCTCGCAGTTTGACATACTTTCCAACGACAGCAATATCAATGACTTGAGTTGGATTTTTAATATGGTTAACAATCGCTTCCCAACGGCTCAGATTTGCGTCTCCCTCACTTCTGAGACCAAAATATTTTAAAACTTCTGTATCAAGGCCAGCTTTAGAATAACTCAAAGGCACTTGATAGATTGTCTCAACATCAGCAGCCTCTATAACGCATTCTGGCTTAATATTACAAAAAAGAGCTAATTTCCGCTTTGCATCTTCAGGGATTTCCCGCGTCGTCCGACACAGTAAAATATCAGGCTGAATCCCCACGTGTTGTAATTCTTTGACTGAGTGCTGTGAGGGTTTCGTTTTTAACTCTCCTGCGCTCTCAATATAGGGCACAAGCGTCAGGTGGATAAAAAGAACACTTTGCGCGCCTTCTTCATTGGAAAACTGCCGAAAAGCTTCAAGATATGGCAAACTTTCAATGTCACCAACGGTCCCGCCAACTTCGCACAATAAGAAATCTAAATTAGGGTCTAAATCAGCTCGAATCGCTTCTTTTATCGCATCTGTAATATGAGGAATCACTTGAACAGTTGCCCCTAAATAATCACCTCGTCGCTCACGGGCAATCACTGTCGAGTAAATACGGCCGGTCGTCAAAGAATCACTTCGCCGATTCGAGACGCCCGTAAAACGTTCATAATGCCCTAAATCTAAGTCCGTCTCCGCACCATCATCCGTGACGAAGACTTCTCCATGCTGATAAGGACTCATTGTCCCGGGATCAACATTTAAGTAAGGATCAAATTTTCGAAGTCGGACATTGTATCCGCGTGCTTGCAACAAAGCAGCAAGAGACGCAGCGGCAAGGCCTTTTCCTAAAGAAGAAACCACACCTCCGGTTATAAAAATAAATCGTGTCATTCCCTAAAACTATTAATGTTATTTTTTAGTAGACGTATTTTTAGACGCAACAGAACCTTCTGCTGACTTTGGTTGTGCTTTACTTTCAGAAGCAACAACGGGCGGAGCTGGTTCCACAGGAACCTCAATCGCAGGTTTTGTCGCATCTGGATGATCAAGAATAGATTGCGCTTTATGAGCCCCCTTAAAAAGAATTGCGAGCAAAAGAGTCGTTAAAAAGAAAAGACCCGCTAAAATTGCCGTTGTTCGTGTCAATAGATTGGCAGTACCTCTCGAGCTCATGAGGCCTCCCATGGTGCCACTTCCCATGCCAAGACCACCACCTTCATTCTTTTGAAGAAGAATAATCCCCACCATCGCAATCGCGAGAATAATATGAAATACCAACACTACAGTCGTCATGTTAATCTGAATCCTTTGTTTTAACTGCCGGCATTTTAAAGGGGGTTGAAAAAAAATGCTAGAGGGAAATTAGACTCGCGAGAGAAATAGCTCGTTTAAAATTCTTGACCTATTTTCAACTAGATATTTTGCATAATAATATTGCAATTACATCACTTGAAATTCAGTAAAGACCCCTTATATAATTTATACCAATATGGTCAATTAAATAGAGAGATTCCTTCTTATGACTTCTCCCCTTAAACGCTTTTATCTATTCGCCTCAACAAGCTTACTAGCCGTAAGCTCTATGAGCTATGCGTCCGATCAATACAATTTTGGGTACAGCGAAGAAGAGGCTTTACAAGAAGCTTTACGCAGATCTCAAGCACCCGCCCCTATCAATTATAATAGTCATTATAGTAATGGCGATTTAGACGATGAAGTTGCATTGCAATTAGCCTTAGCTATGTCTAAAGAATTTGCACCTATTAAACCAAAGTCTTTAGATCTTGAGCCACCTAAGCCTTTAATTATAGCCCCTCAGCCCCTCGTACTCCAATCAGAAATGAAAGATAAGCCTATCCCTTCTGCTCAAAATGACCATCTTATTCCATTAATAAGGTATATCACGACACAAGGAAGATCTATTCAATCTTACATCACTGCTATACTCCAGGAGATTCATTTTATTGAGATGCCTTTTTGTGGCTACACAAAACCAACTATTCCTTTATCGATTGAAGGCAGAATAAGCAGCTCTGTGCAAAAATACCGCCCTGACCTCGATTCGCAGATTGACCCGACACTTAGAATAGAATTACTCGGTCTTTACTTATCTCCCTTCCAAAAAGATCTCCAAATTTTTGAAAGCACTTTTCATAAAATTATCACTATTCTTAATAAACTTACAGATGAAGATATTCAAAAGAATTTCCCAATTCCCATGGATGAAGCTCAAGAAAAAGAAATTACTAACTATTTTAGTAGATTAGGACTTGTTGATTTATACAAAACTTTAACACAAACAAAAGAGAAAATTGATCAGATCATCGATATCAGCGCAACTTCCTGGACGCAAAATCCCTATTTTAGTGATGTTCTACTGATTGATCTTACAAAACTCTCTCCTTCTGTCGCCACAGGTTCTCAAGGTTCTCAGCTTGAAGAAAAGACAAAAATTGTTAACAAAAAACCTTTCTCTCCTACAATTTTAGAACTTCAAGCCTCTCTTAAAGCTGAAGTAGAAGAACGAAAATATAACTCTGGACCTGAAACAATTATGGCTTATGGACAGACTGTTGCACCAAAATATCACCTTAAACTTCAAGAAAGTATTAGCAATCTCTTAGAATCTTTTTTCAAGGCTAAAGAAGTTCATCATTTTAAAAAATATGAAGAAGTCTTGGATTTTTATGACAAAATTTCACAAGACCTTGATTTTAACTCGCAACAACGTTCAGATATTCAAAAAGCGCTTGAAGGATCACTTACGTACCATAAGATTGGACATAAAGAAGCTTCTGTTAAGCAGTCTGTTGACCTTTTACCTAACGATCAATATGTGTATATGTTAACTGTTTCAAGTCAAGTTTATCGGATTTATGAAACCTTTAAAGAACATAAAGAATTCAAAGAAGACCTTGATGTTTTACTTCAAAATTTCTTCTCCCTTCTCGTTGATCAGAAATACAAATGTCAAAGTGGTATGGCTGGAAGAATGCTCATAACCCAGATGAAGGTGCTAAATACCTTAATGGACGTATATAACAAAATATAGATCTTGATAGTTTAAAACTCATAAAAAAGAGCCCCTTTATTGGGCTCTTTTTTTATTGAACTTAAGCAGCTTGCACAATCTGCCAAAAAGATTCTGATTTAAGGCTTGCGCCCCCAACAAGAACACCGTCAACATTTTCAAGAGAAAGAATTTCTTGAGCATTTTGGTCAGTGACAGATCCCCCATAAAGAATAGGCATATCCGACCCATTTTGACGATTTTTTTGCATCCATGAACGAATAAAAGCATGCACTTCAAGAATTTCCTTTGATGTTGCCGTTTTACCTGTCCCAATCGCCCAGACAGGCTCATACGCAATCGCCATCTCTTGATTCCCCTCAGGAACTGACGCTGTTAGCTGATCTTCAAGTATTTTTAAAGTTTTTTGATCTTCTCGCTCAGCCAATGTCTCACCAATGCAGATAATGGGTTTAAGACCCACTTTAAGAGCAGATTCAGCTTTCTGACGGACCAACGCGCTTGTTTCTTGATGATGGTGACGACGCTCAGAATGCCCGACAATAACATAACGACATCCGATATCCCTCACCATAAGAGAACTAATTTCTCCCGTGTACGCCCCTTTTTCATGAACTGAGCAATCCTGGGCCCCACAAGCAATTTCCGTTCCAAACAATCTATTTAAAACAATTGATAAGTAAGAAAAAGGAGGACACACAACAATCTGATGAGGAGAAGGATTTGCAAACCACTTTTCAGCAAGATCTGCCGCTAAATCACGTGAAAATTCTTGTGTTCCATTCATTTTCCAGTTCGCAACAATCAACTTTTGGCGTTTTTCAGTCATTCTTTACGCTCCTTTTCAATACGCGGAAATAATCCTTCTGGTTGAGGTAACAGCACACCACTCTGCAATTTTTTTTCCTGAAGCTCTTTGAAGTGAAGTTTGGGCTCTGAAATCCCTAATAAGTGAAGTAATTTAACTGACGCTTGCGGCATAATGGGGGCGATGTAAAATGCCAAATACCGTAAAGTCTCTAAAAGGACATACAGAACTGTTGCCATACGCTCTGGATTTGTCTTTCTGAGAGACCAAGGCTGTTCTGCATCAACATACCGGTTAGCCGCCCCCACAAGCTCCCAAATTGCTTCCACCATCCGATGAAGAGCTTGTTTTTCAAAATTTTCACCCAAGCGCGGTAAGAGCTCTTGAGCCATCGTTAAAAGAGCTTCATCTTGGGCTTCAAAAGCTGATGGAGTTGGCACTTTAGCCTCTGCATTTTTGTAAACAAAAGAAAGGACGCGCTGGGCCAAATTTCCGAAATCATTGGCAAGATCTGAGTTGATACGTTGCTCAAGAGCGGCTCGTGAAAAATCTCCATCTTGACCAAAAGGAACTTCACGCATGAGAAAATAACGAACCTGATCCACCCCATACGTCTCAACAAGCTCAACAGGATCAATCGTATTCCCTAGAGATTTTGAGATTTTTTGCCCTTCATTGGTCCACCAACCATGAGCATAAAGACGTTTTGGAGGTGTCAACCCCGCAGCCATCAAAAAGGCGGGCCAATAAATAGCATGAAACCGCAAAATATCTTTTCCAATAATATGAAGAATTTCTGGCCAAAACTTCTTAAAATCAGGCGCATCCTCATCTGGATACCCAAGGGCGGTGATATAATTAGTCAATGCATCCACCCAGACGTACATAACATGCTCAGGATCATCGGGAATCGGCACCCCCCACTTAAAAGAAGAACGAGAAATAGAGAGGTCATTCAATCCCCCTTCGACAAATCGAATGACTTCATTCCGTCGCGACTCTGGTCCTATGAAATCAGGATTAGCGCGATAAAAGGCGAGCAAAGGTTCTTGAAAAGCTGACAGCTTAAAAAAATAGCTAGGCTCTTCTACCCATTCAACATCTGCGCCTGTAGGAGCTTTGCCATGAACAAGTTCAGTTTCCGCATAAAAGGCTTCATCTCGGACAGCATACCATCCTGCGTATCCCCCTTTATAAATAAAGCCTCTTTCTTTCATCTTATTCCATAAAGCCTGAGCTGCCTTGATATGGCGTTCTTCGGTTGTTCGAATGAAGTAGTCATTTGACAGATGAAATAAAGGAGTTAACGCTTGAAATCTCTCAGAGACGCGATCCACAAATACTTGAGGATCCGTTCCTTCTGTTTGGGCTGCTTTTTGAATTTTTTGGCCATGTTCATCTGTGCCGGTTAAAAAGAAGACTTCACGACCAGCCATCCTTGCAAAACGCGCCATCATATCTGAGGCAATCGTTGTATAGGCATGTCCAATGTGAGGTACATCGTTCACGTAATAAATGGGGGTTGTGATATAGAATGGGTTGGCCACACCGGTCTCCTATGTTTTTGTGCTTTTTTAATCTCTTTTGCCGAATGTGACTAGTAAAATATAAGATACATATAAAATAAGAACTTGGTCCCCCAAAATTAAGGGCTATGGAGTCATTTTAATTTAACTCGATAGCCCTAGTACAACTTACTTTAGATTAATTTTAGTTGTGATTAAAAGGCACATTATCCGCAACAGCACTGCACATTGGACCTGCCACACCCTGATGCACATTTATAATTAAGTGAGTTCCTTGGTAAGCAGGTAAATCACACGTCGCTATAAGTGCTCCGGCCACTCTAGTCCGTATCTCTATACTTGTAAAACCGTTCGTTGGCTTATTATTAAGGGTAGAAGCTCTAATGATGGATCCACAAATTGGATTTATAGAAAAGGATATGGGTTTGAGACAAACATGTATGTAAATGGTGGAGTGGATAAACCTCATTACACAATCGGTAAATCAACACTAAATACAATTGATTTTCACTACAGCATTAGTAGAGAAGTCGAAGCAAAGCCACTTCCAGTCAATAATACGCGATGGAGAGAAGAAAATTATGAAAGCAAACCCCGTACAGAGAAAAAAAATATGCACATCCGTTGGCAGTACAATATAACTACAGATGATGTTATCGCTGTTTCTCCAAAGCCTCAAGATATTGAAAACGGTCTCATACCAAGCGACAAAGAAGTAGAACAGAATAAAAATGGAGCTTTAGCTTTTATTAGAGCGTTTCATCGAGCTCAATCATAATCTAAGACTTATTATGATCATCCAGAGAAAGAGGCTCTTCCCTCTTTCTCTTTTTTCTGAATTTTTTATCTTTATCCCTAAAAATATTTTTATTTAATAAATCTCTTAACATGAACACAAAGTTATGCTTGCGCCTTGTGTTAGGCTTCTGTAAATTCCACCATACAGTTTTTAAGAGGTTAAAATGGTTTTAATAACACTTCCTGATGGTTCTTCTCGTTCTTATGAGAAAGAAATTACAGGTCTTGAGATCGCAAGTAGCATTAGCCCTCGTCTTGCAAAAGAGGCTATTGTCGTTAGAGTAAATGGAGATTTGTGGGATCTCAACCGTTCTATCACCGAAGATGCAACCATTGAAATCGTCACGCGCCAACAACCTGAAGCCCTCGAAGTACTGCGCCATGATGCCGCACACTTATTAGCCGAAGCCATTAAAGAACTTTATCCTGAGGCTCAAATTACAATTGGCCCCGCCATTGATAACGGCTTTTATTATGATATCTATCGTGAAGAATCCTTCACGCTCGCTGATCTTGAAAAGCTTGAGAAAAGAATGGCTGAAATTGTGGATCGCGATGAGGCCATCCAACGTCAAGTGTGGCAGCGAGATGAGGCAATTTCTTACTTTAAATCTATGGGAGAACATTTTAAAGCGGAGATTATTGCTGATCTTCCTCAAACTGAAAAAGTCACTCTTTATAAACAAGGAAGTTTCCTTGATCTGTGTCGAGGCCCTCATCTTCCGTCCACGGCTCGGATTGGTAAAGCCTTTAAATTGATGAAACTCGCAGGGGCCTATTGGCGCGGAGATCATCGGAACCCAATGCTTCAACGCATTTATGGAACAGCATGGGCAACTGAGCAGCAACTGAAAGATTATCTTCACCAACTTGAAGAAGCGGAGAAGCGAGATCATCGTAAGCTTGGCCGTGAAATGGATCTATTCCACCTCCAAGAAGAATCTCCTGGCGCCATTTTTTGGCACCCTAAAGGATGGGAGATTTATCAAACTCTGCAAAACTATATTCGTCGCCTTCTTAAGACAAATGATTATGTCGAAGTCAATACGCCGATTATGGTTGATCGCTCCTTGTGGGAAGCCTCAGGTCACTGGTCAAAATTCCGCGAGAATATGTTCACATCAAATGATGATGAAACAAAAGTTATGGCCGTCAAACCGATGAATTGTCCTTGTCATATTCAAATTTTTCGCCAAGGAATCAAAAGTTATCGCGATCTTCCTTTAAGAATGGCAGAATTTGGGGCGTGCCATCGGAATGAACCTTCAGGCTCTTTGCACGGGATCATGCGCGTCCGAGCCTTTGTTCAAGATGATGCGCATATTTTTTGCACACCACAACAGATTACTGCTGAAACTAAAGCTTTCTGTCAATTACTTCAACGTGTTTATAAAGATCTTGGCTTTGAACACATCTCCATAAAATTCTCAGACCGCCCAGAAAACAGAGCGGGCTCAGATGAAGTCTGGGATCAAGCAGAACAAGCTCTTCGAGAAGCTGCTTTAGAAACAGGCCTTGAATTTATCCTTAACCCTGGAGAAGGCGCTTTTTATGGGCCTAAGTTAGAATTCTGCCTCAGAGACGCGATTGGTCGTGAATGGCAATGCGGAACATTCCAAGTCGATTTTGTCCTTCCACAACGCTTAGAAGCTTACTACGTGGGCGAAGACGGGCAAAAACACCACCCTGTGATGTTGCATCGCGCCATTTTAGGATCATTAGAGCGTTTTATTGGCGTTCTGATTGAACACTTTGCAGGAAAGTTTCCTCTTTGGTTAGCCCCCACACAAATTGCTATCGCCCCCATTACAGACGAAAGCCATGAGTACGCTCAAGAAATTTCCAACCTCCTCAAAACACATGGTCTACGCGTCGAAACTGACCTCAGAAATGAAAAAATTAATTATAAAATTCGTGAATTGAGCCTTGCAAAAGTCCCTTATATCTTTGTCGTTGGTAAACGAGAGGCCCAAGAACGCACTGTGGCGATTCGTCGTTTAGGCGGTGAAATGCAAGAAATACTTGCACTTGAAGATGCAATTGCTAAACTAAGAGAAGAAACACTACCACCTGCTTAAAAAAAAGAGGTATATGTAAAGTTATTATTAAAAAAAGGAGATACAACCATCAACAGACCTTTTGGCCCAACGAAAGGCCCCGCGTCCGAAAGCCATCGTGTCAATGAAGCGATACGGACCCCACAAATTAGATTAATTGATGAAAACGGCAATATGATTGGCATTGTCAACGTGAGAGAAGCACTTGACATGGCAAGGGAAGCTAGCCTTGATTTGGTTGAAATTTCTCCAAATGTGGATCCCCCTGTTTGCAAGATCTTGAATTATGGAAAATTTAAGTACGAAGCTCAGAAAAAGAAATCTCAAGAACGCAAAAAACAAAAAATCATTGAAATTAAAGAAGTTAAGCTTCGCCCTATGATTGAAGAACATGATTACTTAACAAAACTTCGTAATACAAAAAGATTTATTGAAGAAGGTGATAAAGTCAAAGTAACCATGCGTTTTCGAGGTCGTGAAATGGATCACCAAGAAATTGGGATGGAAATTTTGAAACGCGTCTGCACTGATTGTGGTGAAGATGTTAAAATTGAATTGCACCCAAAGCTTGAAGGTAAACAAATAATTATGGTGTTGGCCCCTAAGCAGTAAAATTTATTTGTAAGTAACTTTTAAAAAAGCTCGGGATTAAGTTCTCGGGCTTTTTTAATAAAGAAATCTATTTTGCTCGCGAAAAAATGATCATTATATCAAATTATTCTTATAAAAGTGGCTCACCATCTTTCTGCATTTGTTGATTATGAGAAAATAAAAAGACCTTACCATTATAAGATATTCGTTAATCCAAATTTTGTCTATCAAGTCTAGTATGTTTTATTTAACTTCTTGAAGATGCTCGAAAAAATATTTTACCTTCACAATATAGATATTTTAATCTCAGAATGATGAAGATATGGCCTATTTAAGAAGTAAGAGAAAAGCCATTACTATATTATCTGAAGAGATCGATAAAATGTTTTCTGAAAATAAACTTTCATGAAACAAATCATCGAAATAGAGTCTGAGGCAGAAGGTATGCAAAGCTCTCATCAAGGACACTATTTAAAAAATTTGATGGGCCATTCACTTGATCTGCCTGATCAACTTTTATTTGATACCCTTACTCATACATTTCTAGAACAAATTTGCAAACTATTGGATCCTACTCTTCAAGAAGCTATGGATTAATGAGAATTTAAAAAGCTGTCGCCACGCCATTGCGACTTCTTCGATTGATCCATTCGAATTAGAGAGACATACTTATTTTGGAAGAAAATTCAGTCCATGCGCGCTCTTTTTACAAGTTCGAGACCTCCCCTGGAGAAGGAGGTTTTTTTGGTATACAAATAAAATAGCCGACTAAAAGCCGGCTATTTATTTTGCAAAAGAACTTGCGACTAGCGAAGAACTGTCACACCGCGACGATTCTTAGCGTGGTCAGCTTCAGTTGTACCTTGTGCAACTGGGTGCTCTTTACCGTAGCTAACTGTCTCTAGGCGCTTTGCTTCAATGCCTTGACCAATCAAGAATGTCTTGACTTCGTGGGCACGGCGTTCACCGAGAGCCATGTTGTATTCAGTTGTTCCACGAATGTCACAATGACCTTCTACAACTACGTTTGTTTGTGGCCACTTCTTAAGCCAATCAGCTTGCTTGTGAAGAGCTGTTTGTGCTTCAGTTGATAAAGTGTGTTTATCAAAACCAAAGTTTACTGTATCACCAATTACTTGGTGGAATTCAGCAGCTGAACCTGGTGTTGCTTCGCCATTGATATCAAAACCACCTGTAGCAGCTTTATCTTCACAGCAAGTATCACAAGCTGTGAGAAAAAGTGTTGCACAGAGAGCGGATAATAACTTTTTCATTGTCCTCTTTGTCCTTTTAAGCGTGTTTAACTTTTAGCAGAAAATCTTTAGATTTTCCCTACAATAGTATAATTTGACCTCAACGTGGCTGTGATTATAACCTAAAAATTATGTTAATTCAAGGGGGGAGACCAAGAAGGTCCTCGCGCCTCTGTTCCAACAGGTGTGGGAATGAGTCTTTCGTTATATCCCGTCATATCAACCTTATAAATCTTTGATTTTCCAGAACGTTCCATCCGGGTGAACATAATCACACGCCCATTTGGGGACCAACATGGATCTTCAACCACATACCCTTGAGCAATTAAACGTTCCCCTGTTCCATCTGGCTTTATGACGCCGATATAAAAATTACCGGCATGCTGTTTCGTAAAAGCAATTAAATCGCCACGAGGGGACCATACAGGTGTCATATAGCGCCCTTGACCAAAACTGATGCGTTGAGCTTCCCCCCCTTCTGCAGACATAATATAAAGCTGAGGTTTTCCGCCTCGATCTGAGTTAAAAACAATCTTCGTCCCATCCGGAGAATAACAAGGAGACGTATCAATCACAGGCCCATCTGTTAACCTCTGCACTGTTCGCGTGAAAATATTCATTTTATAAAGAGAGGTTCGACCTCCCGCAGAAAAGCTCATAACGACATTTTTTCCATCAGGTGAATAATGAGGCGCAAACGTCATCCCTTTAAAATTCCCCACCAATTGACGTTGAAGTGTTGATAGTTGAATACGATAGACATGAGGAGCCATATTCCGTTGACGCGAAAATTCTAAATAGGCGATTTCTTGTCCATCAGGAGAAAAACGAGGTGTTAAAACACTGGTATCCCCGAGGCTTAATAATTTTGCATTGGCGCCATCTTGGTCCATAATTGCCAATCTCTTACGCGCATTTGTTAAAGGTCCTGTTTGCGATACATAAACGATGCGAGTATCGAAGTACCCCTCATCGCCTGTGACTCTCTTATAAATGGCATCTGCAATTTTATGCGCAATCCGTCGAATAAGTTTCGGATCAAAGGGAAACGATAAACCTTCCATTTGCTTTTCAGAGATGACATCAAAAAGACGAAATTCAACTCTTAAATGTCCGTCGGATAATTGCTTGATCTCACCACGAACAAGAGTTTGCGCATTAATAAGGCGCCAATCTGCATGCCGGATATAATCTCTTAATTGAGCAGGGCTTTGAATAAATGCCATTTTATCCAAAGGCTTAAATAATCCACAACTCTCAAGATCATCGCTCACAATTTTTGAAATTTGAGCTCCAATTTCGGCAAGATGCGGGGTCGTTCCATAAAAATCTGTTACAGCAATGGGCATAGGTTCCACACTACCAGAAGTCACGTCAATCACGAGCTCAGCGTGAAGAGGCATCATAATCCACAAACTAACAAAAACGAAAGTGACTAAATTTTTAATTTTTCGCATAATCACAACCTCTTTCAAAGATTATATCTCCATTTTAAAGGGCTCCTTACAGAACTCTTAAAGCCATATTTTTTTGATAAAGCACTATAAAACCTTTGGCTAAAAATGAAAAGAAGTACTTTCATTATTTAAGAATTTTGCCTTCTCTCTCCTTCTTTTTAGGCCTCTCTTCTTGCTTTCATGAGGGCTTTCACCATTCCTTCATGTACACGTTGAAAGATCTTCTGGCGACTACCGGCACCGACCGGTTGCCTGGGATCCTCGGCACAAGGCCGAGGATGACAAAATAAAAGTTGTTATCCTTTCTTCTTCCATCTCGCCAAGGAACACAACCATATCCAACCTGCGTCATTCTCGGGCATGTCTCGAGAATCTCAAGCAGCCTATAGATCGAACCTGTCACCATTCGATCTCTCCCAAACCTTTCCATCATGGATTGGTTCATTCTCATTCCTTTTGTCACCACCACTCCTCACTTGCACCGTGCCTCTCACGCACGCTGAGGGGTTCCTCCCCCTTTCAGTGGACAAAGAAAGGGCATTCGCTCAAAAAAGAGCGTTAAAAAGAACTCTTAAGAGTTTGCTAGACTCTCTTAATTTTAAAGGACGGAAGGAGAGGAATTATTGAAGAAGATTGAAGGCTTTTTAAAGGCCTTCAAGGAAGAAAACATCATCTCTGACCATCTACT